>CAIJNJ010000371.1 GCA_903821975.1 uncultured Bacteroidota bacterium | reverse complement strand
CACGGCCCGGTAAGTGATATCTCCAAGATTGCCGATGGGCGATGGTATTAAGTATAGGCGCATTTTAATTTGAAAATTTGACAATGTGCAAATTTGAAAATGCACGAAAAAAGAAAGTAAGACAATATTCCCAATTTCTAATTCCAAATTCCATCTTTACCCTTCCGAAAGGGTGAAATCAAAAGACTCCATTACCTGGTTTGCAAGCAGTTTTTTGCAGGCTTCCTGGGTCATCTTTGTGGCTTCATCCTTGTTTGCGGCTTCAAGGTGCAGGTGTATATGCTTGCCTATGCGCACGTTACTTACATTGGTCAGGCCCAGGTTGTGCAGGCTGTTATTTACCGCCTTGCCCTGTGGGTCCAGCAGTTCTTTAAGCGGCATTACATTGATATGTGCTATGTATTTCATAAAAAGTAAAAAATTAAAAATAAAAAGTAAAAAATCCAACTTATCCAAACTCCACCACTCATCCTTCTATCCTCCGACTGCGCTCGCTCGACCCTGCCTACCGGCAGGCAGGCTCACCCTCTCCTCGGGAGAGGGCCGGGGAGAGGCCCATTGACAACAGCACGTACATGATGAAAGCCGCGGGTATTGCTGCAACACTCAAAAATGGTATAGCCACTGCCGTAAGCACCACAAGCAAAAGTTGCGGCCATGCACTTGCTATATTCCATTTTGACGGTATCATCTTAATGAACTTTACACCGGATACCATAAGCCAGCACAGCAACCCGATGATCAGGTACAGTATCCATTTATTCTCGAACAGGGATGCAAGATGATATGGGTTATACCACATGATAAGCGGAAATGAACCGACAAATATCCCTGCTGCCGGCACAGGCATGCCTATGAAATAGTTCTTTTGTTCATTAGCTGTGATATTGAATTTGGCGAGACGTAATGCAGCAAAGCAGGCAACCAGGAAAGCAGGCGTCATACTTATCATGCTTACATCAAAAGCGTTTTTCTCGCCCATACCTGCATCCCACAGCAGTTTGAACAGGATTATTGATGGTGCCACTCCAAATGACACTATATCTGCCAGCGAATCAAGGTCTTTGCCGATAGGCGAGAAAACTTTCAAAGCTCTTGCCGTCATACCGTCCAGCATATCGCATAGCGCCGCTATGCCTATGAATATACTACCCATATACATCTGCTCTGCCCCATGTATCCATTGCCAGCTTGGCAGGCCATCCTTTACACTCATGCTCAGGTAGGGTTGTGCGGTAAGTATGTAGGCTATTGCTATACAGCCGCAAAATAAATTGGCCAGCGTCAGCAGGTTAGGCAAATGCTTCATTGTGGCAAAAGTAATGATATTTTGGAATGGCTCTATTCTTTAGCGACAGAATAAAATCATGATCTTTACGTTTTAACTCAAAACCCTTATATGAACTTCTTTAAAATTGTCTTTTTATCTTTATTTGTAGTATTCCAGGGCAACGCACAAACGTTAGATAGCAGTAGGAATGCAATAGGTGTTTTCGGAGAAACAAATAGCATGTTTTCGGGCACCGGCGACCCCAGGTACAGTTCTTCCGGATTGGAGTACAGTAAGTGGAACAAAAAACATCTCGGGTATACAGTCACAATAGGCTATGGTAATTACAGTCAGACACCCTCATTAGCTAGTATAAGGGTAGTTGGTTTCGATACTTTGACCGGCAAAAGAGCTACGGTCAATATAAGTATGGGAATGATAGGGTTTGGCGTGCAGGCTGAACGGCAGTTTTACAAAAAGGTTTACTTTTTTGCCGGGTTTCACGTTCAGGCAGGTTATGGCTCTGGTAAGATTGATAGCACAGTCACAAAAGAATATAATGTGCAGCAGGTAGATCCGGTAACTGGTTTCAATTACACGAACACAGTGATATCTTTTGGGGCTAAGACGAGTGCCACAGCAAATATGTTTTATATGGGCTTTACGCCTTCTGTTGGTGTAAAACTTCAGTTCAAAAAGTTCTGTATTGGAGCTGAATTCATGAATTATGTTACATTCAGATCAATAGAATCGGAAAAAGGGTACACAGAATCTTCCGTTGATTTCGATTTTGCAAATATCACACAACGACTTTTTGTACAATACCGGTTCTGATATTACGGGATGCTTATTATGCCACCTTTGCCATTTTTTCTTTGCAGTTCCAGTTGCCATGCGCTCGATGATACATTTCCGTAGCTGCGAATGCCTTCTTTCTGTTTCTGCATTTTCAGGTACCCATCATAGAGTTCACTGCTATACCTGCTTACTTCATTATTGTACTTCTTGGCCAGTTGTTCCAGAGTATCGAGATGTGCTTTTGTAAGCGCATTCAGGCTGCCTTCAAATTGTTTTGCCGATACGGAATCCCTGCGGTATAACCGGCTGTTTGCATAAAGCCATATATTCAGGTAGCAGGAGTAGTTGAATGAAGTATCGTTTGTTGCCGTGCCCAAGGCATAAGCCATCAGGTTGGCATCGCCCTCGGCAGCTATCCCGGCCTGGTGGGCCATCTCATGGCACACCACAAACGGCAGTATGAATGCAGGTAATGACCCGGTTATCTGCCCTTCTCCGGTAAATGGATTGTAATATCCGTCAATAGCTATGCGTTCCATAAAATAGCCAAACAAGCTATACTTCACGTCCAATCCATGCATTCGTACCTTACTGTCGGTATATAACCGGTAATAGGATTTTGAGCGTTCATTTATCTCATGGAAGGAAAGGGTGTGATAGTGTGGAGCGCAGGTGTTTATTCTATCTACGAGGAATTGGTTAAAAGCGATCAACGCCAATGAATCTGCTTTTCTTCTTGCAGCGTGGTCTTGTTCTACAGGCGTTGCCAGTTTCCAATATTCGCGAAGTGGTGGTTTAGCATAATTAGCGCCCCATCCAAGTATAAAATAGAGGTAAATAAACAGCGCTGCATTGATCGTATTCAACACTGACGCTGCAAGCTGTGTTTTGTACTTACCAAACTTAACAATGAAATACACCCAATTTATTATGGTCAGTAGCAGCATTGCTCCGCCCAGCACATACAATACATCACCTAAGCTAAATGGAACCCACCCGAAAAGGATTATCCGGAATGACTGCAACGGGTAAAAGAGATATTTATCATAAGCCGGAAGGTAGCCCGGCAATATGTACACAGAT
>CAIJNJ010000370.1 GCA_903821975.1 uncultured Bacteroidota bacterium | reverse complement strand
GAACTGGATAAGAAAGAGCTGGTCATTTCTATAGAGGTGGAAAGCGATATGAAGCTGAAACAACTGGAAGATGTGCTGCTTACCAAAGCTATGCGCCAGGGCCTGGATGCGAAGAGCTTTGATATGACCAAGGAGCCATCGGCATCAGGGAAGTATATACGTAAGAAAGTGCCGATAAAAAACGGAATAGACAAAGAATACGCTAAGAAAATAGTGAAGATCATAAAGGACAGCGGCCTCAAAGTACAGGCTGCTATACTGGATGACATTATCCGTGTGACCGGCAAGAAACTGGATGACCTGCAGGATGTAATACAACTATGCCGCACATCAAATATAGAGTTGCCGCTGCAGTTTGTGAATATGAAGAGTTAGTCGTAAGTCGTAAGTCGTGAGTCATAAGTCGTGAGTCCCTGAACAGCCTATACCTGCCTTCGGCAGGCGGGCATCAAGTTATTCGAAAGAATTTACGGCGTCTTTAAATAAAGGTTGCTTCTGATCTTTATCGGAAATGATGGCATCATTAAGATCTATCTTCCAATCTATACCCAGCTCAGGATCGTTAAAGTATATGCCGCCTTCTGTAGGTTTGTTATAGTAGTTATCGCATTTATAAAACACTTCAGAAGTCTCAGAGAGCACGGCATAACCATGTGCAAAACCGTGCGGGATAAGGAACTGCAGCTTATTCTCGGCAGACAACTCAAGGCCATACCATTGCTTGTACGTCTTGCTATTCTTGCGGATATCTACCACCACATCCCAGATGCTGCCTTCCAGCACCCTTATCAGCTTAGCTTGTGGTACGGGATGATTTTGGTAGTGCAACCCCCGCAATACATTCTTTACAGAGCGCGCCTGGTTATCTTGCACAAAGGGCACGGTATACTGTGTATTCGCCTCTAATTGCTGCATGTTGTAGCTTTCGAAGAAATACCCACGCTCATCTTTATGAACTTTGGGTTCTATGATCAGTAAGCCCTCAAAAGGAGTGGTAATAATATTCATGGCCTTGTATTTTATCCTATTATTTCCAACAGGGTGTTTGTAATATACGATAATTCTTCGCCTGTAAGCTCTGTGTGCATAGGCAGGGAGATAACGCAGTCCTGCAGCATATCTGTTACCGGAAGGTAGGTATCTGCAACGCCATATTCCTTCAGCATATTCTGCTTATGACAGGGCACCGGGTAGTAGATCATGCTGGGTATATTCTTTTCGGCCAGTTTCTTTTGCAGCTCGTCGCGGCTGGTGTTCTTCAGTTGCAGCGTATACTGGTGAAACACATGGTAAGAATACGGCGCCCTGAACGGTGTAACAATACCGGGATGGTTTTTAAATGCCGCATCATAATGATCTGCGGCGGCACGGCGCGCGCTGCAATACTCATCAAGATGGCGAAGCTTTATGCGCAATATAGCAGCCTGTATGGTATCGAGACGGCTGTTGCACCCTACCATTTCGTGGTAATACCTTGTTTTCTGGCCGTGGTTAGCAATCATTTTTAATTTCTCTGCAAGCGCATCATCGCTGGTAAAAATAGCACCGCCATCTCCGTACCCACCCAGGTTCTTGGACGGGAAGAAAGACGTGCAGCCGATAATACCCATAGCACCAGTCTTCCTAGTGGTGCCATCTGAGAAGGTATATGAACTACCTATAGCCTGCGCATTATCTTCTATGAGTGGTATGTTATGCTCTTTTGCAAGGGCCATAAGCGGCTCCATATTGGCGCTCTGCCCATAAAGATGCACTGGTATTATAGCCTTTGTTTTAGACGTTATGGCTTTCTTTACGCTGTCAATATTCATGGTAAAGGTATCCGCGTCTACGTCTACAAATACCGGTTTCAGGCGCAGCAGGGCTACAACTTCTACAGTGGCTATGTAAGTGTAAGAAGCCGTAATAACCTCGTCGCCGGGCTGCAGGCCAAGGGCCATGAGCGATATCTGCAGGGCATCGGTACCGTTAGCGCATGGTATTACATGTTTTACACCAAGGTAAGCGGCTAACTCTGTAGCAAAATGGTTTACATCAGGGCCATTGATATATGCGGTGCTTTCTACAACATTCTGTATTGCGGCATCAATTTCCGGTTTTATTTTCTGGTACTGACGCTTAAGATCAACCATCTGTAGGTTATGCATAGTGTGCTTTTGAGGGGGCAAAAGTAGGATATTTTTGTGACCTCTACCCTGCCCTTTCCGGTTATAAGTTGTTATAGTTTTCAGAAACGGAGAGAGCGGCAATTTGCACCCCACCACGCAATGTTCCTCCTTCGCTATATCCGTCGTTAAAACTATGGCTATTGAAGAAAACAGCTTCGGCGGACAAAGGAAAATCTTTTTTTGTGGGTATCTTTTGTGGATAACACCTGAGCAAACCCTTTACAGTGGCCTATATTAGTTTTTTTCTTAAGCCCCATTCACACCCCATTAGTATGGGTTGTATGCCCTAATCAACGCCCCACTTCGGCAAGCTCAGTGCAGGCTGTATGCCCCAATCAATGCCCCACTCTTGCCCTCCCGATAGCTATCGGGATGACCCCATTTTAGTTTGCTGTTACGGATGATCTTTGTATTTTGAATGACCACAAAGCGTACAAAGAAAAAACACAAAGGCCACAGATATTTCCCCAGGTTTATAGTATGGCTCGCAAAGAGCGCAAGGATAGAACGCAAAGTTCGCAGAGGGAAAGAGCGGGAAATCTCAATTTCAAAACAAAGGTAAGATGCAAAATAATGCAGCCCAACACGAATAATTTATATCTCCTTCGCTAGAAGCTATGGCGATCGAAGACGGCCTTAATTAAAAATTATCATTAATAATGGAAGCGAGACGCTTCAATATATTAGGCCGAAGCGGACGCTTCGACCAGTGGAATGTATTTTACAAGGAAATATTTTATCAAATAATATAATAATGCGAAGTTCAAATTTTTTCTCAATATACTTTTGAAAACAGCATGGGGAATAAATGGAAGCGAGGACGCTTCAGAAATATTAGGTCGAAGCGGAACAAAAATTAGTGTATAATGATGACCTTCTTTGTAATATTGTAAATGCCACTTTGCAAATGAATAAAATAAACGCCATTGGATAAATTTGATACGGGGTATGTTATTTCGTTATATCCATTTTTTATTTCTGCAGAATTTATTTTTCTTATTATCCTACCTGAGAAATCTAATATGTTAATAAAGATATTATCATTTTGTAGCGAATTGAATTTTATATTTATTACGTCAGTGGCAGGGTTTGGATTAATTTCCAAATTTAAATTACTACTATTTATGCGAGTTACACCAGATGCTGCTGATTGTAAATAATAAACCTGTACTAAAAATTGTTGCCCGGAAGAAGTATCATAATCTAATTCCAGTAATTCAAAATGGATATCAGGTTGAAACCATACATAAGATTCAGACCTATTATAAATTGGGCTTCCGCTTCCATCAACGCTATCTGCTTTATGCGTAATAAGATGCATTCGCAAAGCATTTGGATAAGTGCCTGAAGGAAGTATCAAAGTGCCATAACTATCGCCAATGACGGAATCAATTTCAGTAATGAATAAGTCTGGAGAGGGTGTGATAAAACTTATAGAAGTATCTACGATAGTTGTGTTATATGTAAAAGGGTAGCTAATTATTTTACGTGGTTCAGCAAAATATTGAGTTCCGCTAAATCCAGTAAAATAAACCCCACTCGTAGCCCATTCATTTACGTTTGTAATGTAGGCAAGACCTTATTACACAGCTCAAAACGAAAAAGACCCACCCGGACGTATGTATCATAGAACTGAGCATGAACAAGCTGAATGGCTATGAGACGATACAGGTAATAAAGAAAATTTGGCCGGAGATGAAAACGATAATCATATCGAAGTATGATAATGAATATGTTATCTCCACACTATTAGGAGCGAGCGCCAATAGTTATTTGTCGAATGAATGTACTGTTGCAACGCTGACCTATGCGATAGACCATGTGATAAATCACGGCTATTACCATACAGAAAAAGTATCGCGGCTGGTTTTTCAAAAAGCGAATAATAAAAGTGTTTTACAGGACATACCGAAGCGTGAACTTGATTATTTGTTCCAGCTATATAATACCGATTACGGTGACAAACAAATAGCATCAATAATGGGGGTATCGCACAGAACGGTAGAAAACTATCATAAAGGTTTATCAAATAAACTGAAGATAAGCACGCGGTTAGGGCTTGTACGTTACGCAATTAACAACGGGCTTATCTATTTATCAGCAGCGTACCTGTCTAAGAGTGATATACTGGAGAAGACGGGCTGAATAGACATACTTTTGCACAAGTGTGCCATAGCCACGGAAGCTTGTAACTGCAATAAGCCGGTACCAAAAACGTTAAAAAAATGCCTATTCGGGAAGAGTAAGCATATTTGGTATAAATTCACGTTTCAGAATGCTATTTATGAGGGTGCGTATTTTTACTGTTTTCTTTTTATTGGTAACATTATCTGCCTGGGGCCAGGATAAGGAAAAACTGTTTGGCCCGGAAGAGGTGGTGAAACCAAAGCATGGCTTTATCCTAAACGGTAATGCAGATTTTGATATACCGGCAGGTGATATGGCCAAGCGTTTCGGGCTTAGTTACCGTATTGGGCCGGCCGTGCTTTATAAGACAGAATCGAACTGGGTATTCGGTACGAAATTCGATTTTATACTGGGCAGCAAAGTAAAGGAAGACTCGCTGATGATAAACATCAAGGACAAATACTCCGGCAGCGGCGGCAGTGTATACGAGTTCATTAATAACAGTGGTGAACGAGTGGGTATACCGGTCTATGAGCGCGGATATGCGGTGGGGCTAAGCGCAGGGAAAATAATACCGTTCAAGAAATCGCACCCGGATAATGGATTAATGCTGCTGACAACCGTGGGCTTCATACAACATAAGATAGATATTTTTGACAAAGACAAGGCTGTGCCGCAGATACAAGGCAAATATCTGAAGGGATACGACCGCCTTACCAATGGTGCCTTTGTAGAAGAGTATGCCGGCTATAGTTTCTTCAGCAAGTACAAGCTCATTAATTTCACGCTGGGTATTGATGCGTTGTTCGGTTTCACACAGGGTCGCCGCGACTACCTGTATGATGTGATGCGCGCTGATAATGCCAAACGCATGGACATACTGTTCGGCATACGTGGCGGCTGGTTCATACCTATGTTTAAAAGGAAATCTGAGGATCTGATCTTTCAGTAAACTTTGAAAATTCCAAAACCCATCCCGATAGCTATCGGGACCAAAGACCAGCCGGGTGCAAATAATACTATTGTATTTAAACGGCTTTTTTTACTTTTATACGTAACATTTGAAACCCATAAGCCATCCCGATAGCTATCGGGATGGAATTTATTACTTTTGGATTTTGATCTATTATGTTCATAGAACCATTCCGGTCAGGGAATAAAAAAGGATGGATGGAGGTGATCTGCGGCTGTATGTTCTCCGGGAAGACCGAGGAACTTATCCGCAGGCTGAAACGCGTGCAGATAGCGGGACAAAAAGCAGAAATATTCAAGCCTGCAATAGATGTGCGTTATGATCCGATGGACATAGTTTCGCATGATGCTACAAGGATACGCTCTACCCCGGTAGACAACTATTATAACATACTGCTTTTGGCATCTGATGTAGATGTGGTAGGTATAGATGAAGCACAATTTTTTGATGAAGGGATTGTAGAGGTGCTGGAACTACTAATGCTACGCGGTATACGTGTGATTGTAGCAGGATTGGACATGGACTATACAGGGAAGCCATTCGGGCCGGTGCCGGCGCTGCTGGCAAGAGCGGAATACATTACCAAGCTGCACGCCATATGCGTAAAGTGCGGAGACATTGCCAACTACTCCTACCGCATAGCCAAAATAGACGACCAGGTGCTGCTGGGAGAAAAGGATGTATATGAGCCGCGATGCAGGAGCTGCTTTTATAATTAGATAAATCGCCCGCCTTCGCTGAAGCTATGGCAGGTAAATAAGTCGTCAGTCGGAAGTCTGTTTTGAGATATAATCTGTTTATATTTAAGAAAACAATCCTAATTCCTGACTCCAAACCTGCCTACCGGCAGGCAGGTTCCAATTACAATCATTAATCATTACTTTTGCGAATTATGCGTTTGCTTCCTGCTATACTTATAGCTTTTTTATTATTTAATTTTAATGCTTCTGCCCAACCGGATAAAAACCCGGACCATGTATGGTCCCTGGAGCGTTGTGTTAAATATGCAATAGACCACAACATTTCCATTAAACAGGATTCGCTGACGGCACGCCTTGCAAAATACACGCTGATGCAAAGCCGGCTATCGCAATTGCCTTCATTAAGCGCTAACGGCAGCTATGGCAGAAGCTTTGGCCGCTCCATCAACCCGACAACAAACCAGTTCGTAGACGCTGATTATGATTTCATCAGTGCTTCAGGCAATGGTAACCTGCTGCTGTTTGGCTGGCTGCAGGTACGCAATACTATAGAACGAAACAGGTATAGTCTAGAAGCCTCTCTCGCCGACCTGGACCAGCTTAAGGATGATGTATCACTGAATGTTGCCAACAGCTTTCTCACTACTCTTGTGGCACAGGAACAGATAAGCATCAGCCAAAACCAGGTAGATCTTTCAAAAGCGCAACTGGAGCAGACGAGAGCTTTCGCCGAGGCCGGTAGGTTACCTGAGCTTAATGTAGCCCAACTGGAATCGCAACTGGCTACAGACAGCTCAAACCTTATCAATTCTATAGCCAATTATAACTCTGCGATACTTGACCTTAAATCGTTGCTGAACCTGGATTTTGCAGTACCCTTCAGCATACAGATACCAGATGTGGAAGTGGGCGAGCAGGTAATGATCTCTAACATGTACCCGGAGGATATTTACCAGAAAGCGCGTGGGCATTTCGGGTCGATAAAGGGCAGCGAACTGCGTGTAAGCGCGGCAGAAAAAGGCCTTGCTGCCACTAAGGGCAATCTATACCCCCAAATAAACCTTGGCTACCAGATAGGTACCAACTGGGCAAGCAACTACCTGAACTACGTGCCTACCAACCAACTACTGGGGCTGACGCCAATAGGCATCACAGGGCACAGCCAGGATACCGTATACCAGCCGGTATACAAAACACTGACACCGGTGATACCCTTCGGGCAGCAACTGAACAATAACTTCCGCCAAACTGTATTCTTAGGTGTCAATATCCCGATCTTCAACGGATGGCAATCACAATATGCCGTGAGGCAGGCCAAGATAAACCTTGCCCAGTCGCAGCTAAATGAATATAACGCTGAACTGACCCTGAAACAGAACGTTTATAAAGCGCATAATAACGCACTGAACTCGATGCAGAAATACTATGCTGCAAAACGGGCTGATGATGCGGCAAAACGCGCGCTGGACTTTGCTAAAAAACGATATGATCTTGGGCTGACCAGTACTGTAGACCTGCTCGTAACCCAGAACTCGGCATTTAATGCTTCAGCAAACCTTATCAACGCTAAATACGACCTTATTTTCAAACTGAAAGTGGTAGATTATTACCTGGGCAAGGAGCTAAAATTATAACCTATGGATGAGCTGAGAGAGGTACTGCTGAATGCTACGAAAGAAGCCGGGAAAATAATACTCCATTATTTTGACGGTGCATTTAAAATAGACCATAAGGACGGGATCAATAACCTGGTAACGGAAGTGGATAAGCTTGCAGAAGACAAGATCATAAAAATAATACGCGCCACCTTCCCTTCCCACAGCATCATCAGCGAAGAGGTTGGTGAGATGATAAAACCATCGGACTACCAGTGGATCATAGACCCCATAGACGGCACCGTTAACTTCGCGCATGGTATACCCATCTGTTGCGTGAGCATAGGCGTACTGCATCATAATGAACTTGTATTAGGAACAGTATACAACCCAATGATGAACGAGCTGTTCTTTGCGGAAAAAGGGAAGGGTGCCACACTGAACGGGCAACCTATAAAAGTATCTACAAAGAGTAACTTCAAAACTGCATTCCTTGTTACCGGCTTTCCTTACAACTGGCCGGAAAGTGAACAGCACCCAATAAAGGTTTTTGAAAAATTAGTGCTCGAGGGCTTACCTGTAAGACGGCTGGGGTCTGCCGCAATAGACCTGTGCTGGGTAGCCTGTGGCCGTTTCGATGGCTTCTGGGAATATAACCTGCAGGCATGGGATGTAGCCGCGGGGTACCTTATTGTACAGGAAGCGGGTGGTAAGATCACCGACTTCGAAGGTGAACCGGCCGATGCTTTCACCAAACAAACACTTGCAACGAACGGACTGATACATGACGCTATGCTGAACGTGATAAAACGGAAAATATAAAAATGGAATTGGGAATTTGTTATTGGGAAATTGGGATTATTCTCAATAACACATTTCGCAGACATTAGCGTTGTTCGTCGATCATCACTGAAAGTAAAAGCCAAACAACAATCCAAATTCCTGATTCCCTCCCGATAGCTATCGGGACTAATTCCACAAAAGAATGGATACAACAAGAACAGAAATAGCTTCGTTAGGTGAATTTGGCCTGATAGAGCACCTTACAAAAAATAACGAGACCCACCAGGCAGGTACACTGCTGAGCGTAGGTGATGATGCTGCCGTGATAGACCAGTTTGGCCGGCAATGTGTGATATCGAATGACCTGCTGCTTGAAGGTATACACTTCGACCTTATGTACACGCCGCTGAAACATTTAGGTTATAAAGCCGTGGTGGTGAACCTTTCGGATATCTATGCCATGATGGCAACACCTACACACATTACATTGGCTCTGGGTATCTCCAACAAATTCTCGGTAGAGGCGCTGGAAGAGTTTTATGAAGGGGTATATGCAGCCTGCGACAAATTCAACGTAGATCTTATTGGCGGCGATACTTCCAGTTCCAAGGCAGGATTTGTGATCAGTGTTACCGCCATTGGTGAAGTAGCCCCCGACAAATATGTGACCCGCAGCGGCGCCAAAGTAAACGACCTCATCTGCGTTTCCGGCGACCTGGGAGCTGCCTACCTGGGCCTGCAACTTCTGGAGCGCGAAAAAAGGATCTTCCTCGAAAATCCACAGATACAACCCGACCTTGAAAACCAGAAATACCTTATAGGCAGAATATTAAAACCGGAGCCAAGAGCTGATATCGTAGAATGGCTGCAGGAGGCAAACATTACTCCTACATCCATGATAGATGTAAGCGATGGGCTCAGCTCTGAGCTGCTGCATATATGCACTGCGAGTGACGTAGGCTGTATCCTCTACGAAGAAAAAATACCGGTGCACGATGATGCCCGTAAAGTGGCAATGGAGTTCCAGATAGGCGCGGCAGCATGTGCGCTTAGCGGTGGTGAAGACTATGAACTGCTTTTCACAGTAAAGCAGGAAGACTATGAAAAAGTGGCCCGTAACAATAACATCAGCGTAATAGGTTATATCACCGAAAAGAGCGAAGGCGCAAACCTGCTTACCACGGGCGGCAACAAACATAAACTTACCTCTGCCGGCTGGAACGCCTTTAGCTAAGCTGCGATTTATAATCGAAAATTAAAACAAAGGGCTAAAGCCGGGAGAAATTGCGTAAAATCCTGAAAAATAAGGTCATTTTTGGCCATGATAAACTATTTTTTTGTATTTTACGCTCAAATATTCATCGCATGAAGTTTTGGAAAATAACGTTACTTACAAGCCTTGTGTTTGCTGCTGTCATTACCGCAACAGTATATAGTTCGTGTGTGAAAGATGCCTGTGATAATGTAACCTGCTACAATGGCGGCTCATGTGGCAACGGTATATGCAAATGCCCTACCGGGTATGAAGGCCCACAATGCCAGACATTATCCATTACCAGATATTTAGGCACTTATGGTGGTTTCACATCATGCAACAACACACAGCAGGTAATTGATTCTGCATTTATCACCGCTGATGGCGAAGCGAAGAACACGGTTGCGGTACAAATGAACAGCATTAGCCCGAAAATTCTGCATGGCTACGTTAACAGCAACCAAAGTACCTATTCCATTATCGTTACCAATAATGACAGTTCATTGCTCGGTTCTATCTTCTACGAGAAAATATATACAATAACCCTGCAAAGCGATAATAAACTGACGATCTACAGCTACGAAGACAACATTTTCCCTACTGCTTCGGGCCCGGATACGATCACCAACAAATGTACTTTTGTAGGTTTTAAGGATTAATTCACATCATTAAAAGTACATCTGCGCTATATTTACATCATGTACCTGGGTGGGTAGATAATACCATCGGTGCATTTGCTATCAATACACACTACAAATGGGTTTGGAATCATCTATAAAAGTTGCCGCGCTTACCAAGATCTATGATACCCAAAAAGCGGTTGACAATATTTCCTTTGAATTAAAAAAAGGTGAAATAGTGGGGTTTCTCGGCCCTAACGGTGCAGGGAAATCAACAACCATGAAGATCATAACCGGTTACCTGCCTGCCACTTCCGGCCATGTGTCTGTTTTCGGCTTTGATGTGCAGGCTCAGCCTATGGAAGTGCGCAAGCGTGTGGGTTACTTACCGGAATCAAACCCTCTGTATTACGAGATGTATGTGCGCGAGTACCTCGAGTTCACCGCGGGCATACATAAACTGGGTAAGGATAGCAAAAAACGCATAGAAGATATGATAGCGCAGACCGGCCTTGGCAAGGAAGCGCATAAAAAAATTGGGGCACTCTCTAAAGGATATAAGCAGCGTGTAGGGCTGGCACAAGCAATGCTCCACAACCCCGAAGTGCTGATACTCGATGAGCCCACATCCGGCCTGGACCCTAACCAGATAGTGGAGATACGTGACCTGATAAAAAACATAGGCGCTGAAAAAACCGTGTTACTGTCCACGCATATCATGCAGGAAGTGCAGGCAATGTGCAGCCGTGTTATCATCATCAACAATGGCCAAATAGTGGCAGACGATTCCATAGAGCACCTGAAACAGGCCACTACCAAGGAAGATACACTGATCATTCAGCTGGAGAAAGACATAGATAATGCCCTCCTCAACGAATTAAAAAATGCAGACCGCTACGAAAACCTTGGCGGGCATAAATGGTTACTGTCTACACAAGACCCGGAAAGCCTGAGAAGAGAAGTAATGCAGTGGGCAGTGAAGCATGATATAAACATCAACTCACTGCAGGCACAGACAAATACGCTGGAAGATGTATTCCGCACACTTACCAACAATAAATAAACTCAAATCATAAATAGCAAACGCCCCATATTTTCGTATGGGGCGTTTCTGTTTTAAAGGATATCTTTTATTCTGCTGCAGGGTCTCTTTTGGCCTGGAATGCGGCCGCTCTTTTCTCTTCCAGTTCTTCTTCACGAGCCTGGTCACTGTCATAAGCGCGAATGATTGACTTCACGAGCCTGTGACGCACCACATCTGCTTCATCGAGTTTTATCTGTGCTATGCCTTCAATGTTATGGAGTATGCGCGTAGCCTTTATAAGGCCTGATTTTTGATTCTTCGGCAAGTCGATCTGTGTGAGGTCACCTGTAATAATGGCTTTTGCAGATGCACCGATACGCGTGAGGAACATCTTCAGTTGCAGGTCGGTAGAGTTTTGCGCCTCATCAAGGATAATGAATGCATTATCAAGCGTACGGCCGCGCATATATGCCAGCGGCGCTATTTCTATGATACGGTTAGCCATATAATAATTTAGCTTGTCACTGGGTATCATATCATCGAGCGCATCATACAGCGGGCGCAGGTACGGGTCTATCTTTTCTTTCAGGTCGCCGGGAAGAAAGCCAAGGCTCTCCCCTGCTTCTACTGCCGGGCGAGTAAGTATTATTTTACGCACGGCTTTGTTTTTAAGCGCACGCACCGCAAGTGCAACCGCGGTATAGGTTTTACCGGTACCGGCCGGGCCTATGGCGAAGATGATATCATTTTTCTCAGAGGCCTGGGCCATGAGCTTCTGGTTCTGCGTTTTTGCACGCACTACCCTGCCATTAGGACCAAACACGAGGATATCATTGTTTGCCGGGTCTTCAGCGCCGGTATCGCCCTGCTCCTCATCGCCGAGTATCTTTGAAAAATAATTTTCTGATAGGTGTCCGTTTCGTTCCAGGTACTGTATCACCTGTCCTATTTTGGCCTGGGCAGCCGTTACCTCATCAGGTTGTCCGGAAATTTTTATTTGTGTGCCCCTTGATAACAGCTTAAGCAGGGGAAACTTTCGTTTGAGGATCTCGAATTTGCTGTTATTGATGCCGAAAAATTCTATCGGATTTACAGTCTCCAGGTTAATGATAGCTTCTGTCAATGTGCTTTCAATTTAAGGTTCAAAATAAAACTACAAAATCCTTGCCAATAGCGGTATTAAGACACTGTTAAGTTTAAAATTTGCAAATTCAAAATTCAAAAACTTCTCAGCGAAGCCCATTGTCATCCTGAACGAAGCCGAAGGACAACTAATCACTTATCAACCTATTAACTATTCTACCTGTCAACCTATCTATATCCTGTAATCATTAGCCTTAAATTCTTCTAACCGGGCTGCCACTTTTTTATCAGACAGGGCAAAGATGCGGGCCGCAAGAACTGCTGCGTTACGAGCTCCGGCTTTACCTACTGCGAGCGTACCAACCGGCAGTCCGGCAGGCATCTGTACAATACTATATAAAGCATCTATACCACCGGGCAAGCCACCATCAAGCGGAACACCCAACACGGGGATAGAAGTATATGCCGCGCAAACGCCTGGAAGCGCTGCGGCCATACCTGCGGCAGCTATTACCACACCATAACCATTTGCCTGAGCATTTACAATGATGTCCCTAACCTTATCAGGGTTTCTGTGGGCTGATGCCACCACCATGTTGTTTTCAATGTTAAACCAAGTGAGCCATTTGCTGCACTCCTGCATAACCGCTTCATCGGTCTGCGATCCCATTATGATCAATACTTTCATTTTCTGATACAAAATTTTAAGTACAAGTGAAATTATAGACCTTACATAAAAGAAAGAAAAAAACTTATCCACCTAATCTGAATATCTTTTTAAAGGCAGATTAGAGATGTGCCTCACTTTGAAAGTGTGGCACATCAATACAAGGTGTCCCACACCCTGAAGGTGTGGGACATCTGAATATGTCACTACAATTTTTATCATTAATATTGCGTTATTAGTATGTATATGTTTACTAGGTCCAAAATAGCCCTTGCCCTTACTGCCTTTCTGTTCATTTACATAGTGTTCAATCTCACTAAGTGGCAAAATAAGAATATGCTCGCCTGGGATGAATCGGGTTATTATATTTATTTACCCGCTGTGTTCATTTACAATGATCCCGGGCATCTCGCGTTTTATCCTAAAATAGAGCAGGATTATGATCTGAATTCCGGTGCAAAATGGTACGGTATGCACGATGAGCCCACCGGTTATAAACTGAACAAATACACGGCAGGTACAGCAGTTTGCGAAATGCCCTTTTTTCTGTTGGCGCACTGGTATACCCTGAATGACCAAAAAGATTTTAAAAAAGATGGCTACAGCCAGCCGTACCTCGTGTCTGTTGTCTTCTCCATGATCTTCTGGGTTTTTGCAGGGCTCTGCGTGTTGCGGAAATTCCTGCTAAAATATTTTTCGGAGTCTGCTACTGCCATTACCTTATTGCTGATCGCCTTCGGCACTAACCTCTATTTCTATACAGTATTTCGCCTGGGCATGTCGCATCCTTTCTCCTTTGCTCTTTTTTGTTTCCTGCTGTATGCTACCGAACAATGGTATAGCAATGAACGTGCTGTAAACATAGTGCTCATGGGGTTCATCCTGGGTCTCATTATCATTACCCGGCCTACAAATGCCGTTGTGGCCATCATTCCACTATGGTGGAAATATAAAGAGACAATCGCAGACAAGCTACTGTTCTATAAAAAACAATTGTGGCCTATCGTAGCCTCTATGCTGGTCTTTCTGCTGGTATTGATGATACAATGCAGCTACTGGAAATATGTGACCGGTAAGTGGATCTATTTTTCGTACGAAGGCGAAGGGTTTGATTTTTCGGATCCTCAAATATGGAAGGGCCTTTTCAGTTATCAAAAGGGGTGGTTTGTTTATACTCCGGTGGCATTTGTTGCTGTCCTTGGCCTCATCCCTTTGTTCAGGAAATATAAAAGACTGTCGATAGTTATTCTTACCTACCTGGCCATAAATATTTACATCGTATTCAGCTGGCGCAACTGGTATTATGGTGGCAGTTTTGGCTGCAGGCCGCTTATAGAATCAATGGCTATTATGGCTATCCCTCTTGCCATGCTTATTGAATGGATATTTTCCCGGAAAAAGATATTGGTAAACATCCTTACGCTCACCGTACTTGGATTGCTTATAACATTAAATACTTTTCAATCATACCAGCTTTATTCCAATGTTACAGACTGGGGGCGCACCAATAAAGCTTTTTATTGGCGCACCTTCGGAAGACTGGAGGTTACTCCTGAAGATAGAAAACTGTTAGACCAATGAAAAATAAATAAGGGCAATTGCGACAATGAAAAATAAACAACAAGTCTCAAATATCTTATTGATCGTCCTGGTAATCCTGGAGAATTTATTCCTTTATTATTTTTACAGGAAGGGGATACTTACACAGGGCAAGAATGCTATCGGGCTGTTTCTTACTTCAGCATTGTTCGGCATTGTGCTCATCTATAAATTTTATAACGCTACCATCAGTGAGCCGGGTTCGCGGCCAGCCGGGAAAAACACTATTTCCTATACTGCAATATTACTGGTAGTGGCCGGGCTGGTGGCAATAGGCATATATAATGGCCCGTTCTTTAATGCCCGCGTCCCGGATCATACAGTCTCGGATATCATACCCCTGATACAGGTCATGTGCCGCAGGTTCCTTGACGGCCAATACCCATATAGTATTATCAATGACTTTGGCTTTCCCCAGCACATGACCTACCTCACCATGCACTGGATGCCATTTACACTTGCCCAGCTGTTACATATCGACTATAGATGGATCACCTACGGTGCGTGGTGTATCGCCGCTATATGGCTGTGTATCCGCAGTATTAATATTCCATCGCCAATGCTGCGGGCTGCGGCGCCTTTAATAATACTCACTTCTTATTGTTTTATGTTTATCAACAATAATAAGATACTAGGCGAAACGGTTGAGCTGCTGATAGCAGCATATTATATGGTACTCATCATTAGCCTGAACGGGAAAAATCGCATCTTCCAGGGTATTATTATTTCATTTTGCCTATTATCGCGCTACAGTCTTGTTTTATGGATACCCCTATACTGTTTTATATTAATGTCGACAGGCAACAAGAAGCAACTATACACATCTGCTATCACGGCCCTGGTAATAGTTTTGGCACTTTACGTCATCCCATTTTTAAGCAAAGACTGGGGCGTGTTCTACAGCGGTTACAAATATTACGATGATGCAGCCCGTTTCGAATGGAATCACCTTAACTCAGAAGGGCAGCCTATACAGCTATTTTCAGGTACCGGCCTGGCCTATCATTTTTATACCCGTCTCCTTAATATAGATGTGCACGCCCGCATTAAATTGCTTCAAAAAACGCAGCTGGTATGTTCCATTTTAGTTACAATACTGATGGGAATATGGTTTTGGCTTAAAAAGGATAAAATAGACCGCAAAATATTTATACTTTCTTCGTTCAAAATTTACTTAACGGTATTTCTTTTCCTGATACAGGTGCCTTATGAATACCTGATGTGCGTAGGCAACTTTGTCACAATTGCCCTCTTTTGCGAGCAGGCCCGGTACCGGATCGGCAACTCCAACAATATTAATAGCAACTCCAACAATATGTAAATCGTCAGCATAAAGTGGACTGAAAAAGAGCATAACTTTAGATAGTGTTTCCATT
>CAIJNJ010000369.1 GCA_903821975.1 uncultured Bacteroidota bacterium | reverse complement strand
CTTTATGCGCCAGTGCCTTCTTATATATCTGCTCTGCTGTATAGCCGGATTGTATCTCAAACGCAAATTTCTTCTCGTAAAGGTCTTTCCCCAGCCTGAAACTACGCGGGTTGCTGTTTGACAATTGCTCCAGCCACGAAATGTAATTATTAATTGCAGCGATCGTTTTTGTTGCCCTTACTATTATCTCAGCCTTTTCCTTTACATCAAGCGTAGATTTTTTTAAGGCATCATTAAGGTCATCTGTAAAAACAGATACTCCACCTTTATTCTGCTCAATGGCTAACGTTGTATGTTCTTTAGTTGGGTTGTGAATGTTCTTTTGTGCGGCTGCATAATAGGCAGGCACGGCAACCATCCGAATATAAAAGTTACGCAGGCGGGTATTCAAGTCATCGTAATCATTCCCCAGCATAGTGGCAAAACCTTCGGACACATTATAGCCCGCGGGATTCCATTCATATGCTTTTTCATCAGTAATGCCCCATTGTGCATATTTCAATTGGTTGCTGATGAGGTAATGATCTATCTTATTGGCATCAGATAATCCCGATAACGGAAACTTACTTAGCGAATCCAGGTTGGCTTTGCAAAAAGCCAGTTCTTTGGCCCTCGCTGCAGCATCAGGTATTACCAGTACACTGTCATATTTATGATACCCTACACTACTCGCCCACGATGGATAGACCTTCCATAATGCCAGCACAAAATTCTCCTTATAATTATCAAAACGTGCATTCATATCCTGCGCGGGGCTTTTTGCTTTCATCGTATTCATGATACCGAAAATTGAAAAACAAATGAATACCAAAACTCTTTTCTGCATAGCATTTTCTTTGAGGTGCAAACATACCATTTGTATTCAATTTTTTTCTCCCCCTAAGTGTCCCACACCTTTAAGGTTTGGGACACTTATCACTTATCCGGCATTTCCGTATATTTATCAGACAAAAAACATCCTTATGGCAAAAGCTACCGTAAAAGGCAACGGCACCAAAGAAAGCCCTTGGCAACTAAAAACGCCACCCGGAACTTCAGAATATACGATGTACCGCGATGAAACATTGGATCCACCCGCACTGGTGTGCACTGTAGGCACAACTGTTTTGCGTTACGACCTGCGTTGCATAAACGATCTGCATAAAATGCTGAAGAAGCATGGCGACTGGATGCCGCTGGGCAGCGCAGACGAACAAAAGCCTGCCGCTGAAGGCACCGTGGAAGCATGGGGCCGCTCCGAAAGCAATCCCATAGGCGGATGGTATGGTTTAAAGAAAGGGCTGCGTGGCCGCTTTGGCATGTATGTGCCCGGCGTACTGGAAGTGCTTGGCCTGGCCGAGGTAGAGCACAATCCTAAGAACAACCGCATGCGGGCTATATAACAAATAAGGTGTCCCACACCTCTAAAGTGTGGGACACCTACCGATACCAAATGTACCACACCTTGAAAGCGTAGCACATTTATACGAGACTGTTGATGGCACACCATGCCATCATACCCATTCCTGTTTTCATTGATTCCTCATCAATATCAAAACGGGCATTATGCACAGGTGCAAGAAATTCTTTGCCATCCTTGCTGGTACCTATACGGAAGAAACAGCCGGGAACATGGTGCGTATAAAAACTGAAATCTTCACCGGCCATACGCATATCCAGTTCATGAACATTTGATTCACCTACGAACTCTTTGGCCCATCCTTCTGCCTTTGCTGTTAGTGCAGGATCATTATAAAGCGATGGGTATCCCGAAGGTATCTCTACGATAGCAGATGCCCCGTAAGCCGAGCAGGTCTGTTCTGTAAATTCTTTTATCCACCTGTGGGCTTCATAGCGCCATTTTTCATCCATGGTGCGGAAGGTGCCGAGAATATCTACTTTATCCGGTATCACATTCGTAGCAAAGCCACCCGATATTTTTCCAAAAGTGAGCACAGATGGTATTAGCGGATTGCCTTTACGAGAGATGATCTGCTGCAGGCCGGTTATCACCAATGCAGATATTGCTATGGGGTCTATCGTCTGGTGAGGCAAAGCCGCGTGGCCGCCCTTTCCCTGTATGGTAATGTATATCTCGTCTGCACTGGCCATATACTGGCCTGCGCGGAACCCCGTAGTACCTGTAGGCAAATGCGGATAAACATGCAGCGCGAAGATCGCAGAGGGTTTCGGGTTTTCCAGCACACCTTCCTTGATCATGATGCTTGCCCCGCCGGGATGTTTTTCTTCCCCCGGCTGAAAGATCAGCTTCACGGTTCCTTCCCAGCTATCGCGCAGGTCATTGAGGATACGCGCAGCGCCCAGCAGGCAACTGGTATGCACATCATGGCCACATGCGTGCATCACACCATCGTTTTTTGAACGGTAAGAAACATCGTTTGCTTCCATTATCGGGAGTGCGTCCATGTCTGCACGCAGGGCAATGCAACGTTTGCTTGGATTTTTTCCTTCTATCAATGCTACTATCCCTGTACCCGCAATAGGTTGTTGGTTAGTAATGCCAAATTCCTTTAATTTCTCTGCCACATAAGCAGATGTATTATACTCATGAAAAGAAAGTTCGGGATTGGCATGTATATGGTGGCGTATAGCCTGCACTTCAGGAAAATATTGTTGCGCCTTTTCGCGGATGTTTGCTTTTAAGTCAATAGCCATAAGTCTGGAAATAAGTCCGTTTCAAAAAAACGGATACGGTGGCAAGATAAGAAATTACACACTCTGAAAACAGGATCAATATATAGACTGAATGTATTACAACCCAGACTTACGACTCATGACTTATGACTTACGACTAAATCAATAAGCATGTATCGTCACTTCATCCGGCACTATCATGCAAGGGGTGTCGTACATGGCGTTAGCTTCCTTCAGCATACCAACAGCATCACTGCGGTTACGGTAGTCGCCCACCTTTACCCTGAAGTGTGGAGAGGCATACGTAAGGTAAGTGCGCATGCCGGGATACAGCCGCATAAATTCCGCTTTCACCTTTATTGCTTTTTCACGATCGTAGCCATTGTATATCTGTACCCGGAAACCTTTACCGGAATAAATGATACGGCTGTCTTTATGAGTTGGCGGCTGTACAAACGGGTGTACCGGCGGCCCCTTTGGCTTGGCAGGAATATTGGCTGCTATCTCGGGTGCCGGTGAAACAGGCACCTGGTGTGTCGGCGCGGCAGGCAAAGCATTTTTCGACAACGCTGGCGGCGGAGCCGAACGGGCTATTTCTTTAGTATTTGTAGTCGTCTTCGAGGTATTCCTGTTTCTTCTGCCTGATTCGTCAGAATAAGAGACGGGGGTGGGGTGGGGTGGGG
>CAIJNJ010000368.1 GCA_903821975.1 uncultured Bacteroidota bacterium | reverse complement strand
GCTTCCTTACCTCTGCCGGGTCCAGTATCCGTAAAGTGCCCGATGCTGCATTGCGGGGGTTAGCGAGCGGCGATAACCCTTCGCTAACCCGTTGTTTATTGAATGCTTCAAACACATTTTTATGTATCACTATCTCACCGCGTATCTCTATTTGCTTTACCCCATACTTCTGAAAAGAAGCCGACAACGGAATTGCTTTTATCTGTCTTATGTTGGTAGTTACATCTTCCCCCATCACCCCATCACCGCGTGTGGCGCCACGTGTAAAGCTTCCGTTGTCATAGATCAGCGATATTCCCGCTCCGTCATACTTCGGCTCTACACAATACTCTATATCATCTGTTTCTGCAAGCTCATGGCATTTACGGTCCCAGTCGGTGAGGTCATCGGCATTATAGGTATTGTCAAGGCTCAGCATCGGCACCAGGTGGCTCACTGTAGGAAAGCGTTCGCTAAGCCCCTGTGCTACTCTTTGCGTAGGAGAATCCGCAGTTACCAGCTCTGGGTGTTTTTCTTCAAGGTGTTTTAATTTCTTGAACAGCGTATCGTATTCCACATCCGCAAGCACAGGCTCGCTTTGCACGTAATACTTCCAGTCGGCATAAATGATCACTTCGCGTAACTCTGTTATAGTTTCGCCTGCACTTGCTGCATCATGCTTTATTAAATGTTTCGCCTGCTCATACAAGCGTTTTTCATCCTGTGGACTGTACATACTGCAAAGTAAATGGCAATAATATTACTAACCCAATTCAATAAAATATTTTATTTTGCCATTATCGATGAAGAAGCTGCTCAAATCATATACTTCTTTCACCCGCACCGAGCGTATGGGGATATTAGGCCTTTCCGGCTTGCTTATTATCCTTATCTGTATCCGCGCCACCATGCATTTATGGGTGCATCCCAAAACCGATCCCGAGAAAGATAAGCAGTTAGTCGCCGCATGGGAAACTTTTAAACGTAGCCACCCGCCACTAAAAAAACCGGACACCACCGGTACAATAAACGACTACGAGGATGCATTTGATGACAATGAAACACCATTACCCACTATCATTGATATCAATACCGCTGATTCTGCCACACTTGTTCGTCTCAAAGGCATAGGCCCGGTAACCGCAGGCGAGATAGTGGCCAGAAGAAAGAACAAAGGTCCCTTCACCAATATTGATCAGTTGATGGAAATACGTAAATTCCCTGCTGCTACTTTTAAGATATTAAAAGCGCACCTCGTCATTGGTAGCGCTAAATGACACTATAAATTCCGAAACATTTCCTGTGCCCACTTTCCTACTATCGGTACTGGCTTTTCCTTTCCGTTTATTGCGCCAAAAGCACCCATCAGCCACAAGATAAATAGTATTACCCCCAACACAATAACTACAGCATACAGTATAGAATTCCACAAGGCAAACAGGCTGAGCACATTGAGTACAAAAGAAAGAATATGCAGCAATAAAGTTTGCCGTAAATGGAACTCCGCGAACGTACTTTTATCCCGCTGGTATTTATATAGCCCGAAATAGGCAATCAGCCATCCTATCAGCGTTATGTAACAAACTATCGCAGCCGTTTTCGGGTTATCAGGAGACCCCACATATATTTCTTCACTTTCCATGAAACACAGATCAAAAGTATCGTTCCTTCATTTGTGCCGAATTCGATCAGGCCGCTATCTCCACAAATTCCCCATCCCTTTTTAGTTGCCTTCAAAAAAATGTTGTAAAATTGCCGGGTAGAAATAATAGTTATATATAATTAAATTATGGATTTTAAACATACTGATGCGCAGAACTCCATTGCGGAAATGATACGTGACTTTGCGAATAAGCACATTCGCCCGCAAATGATGGAGTGGGATGAAACACAAAAGTTTCCGGTAGATCTTTTTCATAAAATGGGTGAGCTTGGCCTCATGGGCGTGCTTGTACCTGCAGAGTATGGTGGTTCCGGTCTCGGCTACTTCGAGTATGTTACCGTTGTCAGCGAGATAGCTAAGGTATGTGGCTCTATTGGCCTTTCTGTAGCCGCTCATAATTCATTGTGCACCGGGCATATACTCTACTTTGGCAACGAGGAGCAGAAAAGAAAATACCTGCCAAAACTGGCTACCGGCGAGTGGATAGGCGCATGGGCGCTTACTGAAGCAAATACCGGCAGCGACTCAGGCAACATGCGTTGCACCGCAATAAAGGATGGCGACCATTGGGTACTTAATGGTACAAAGAACTGGATCACTCATGGTATCAGCGGCAATGTAGCAGTGATACTTGCACGCACAGCTGAGCCTCGTGCAAAAAATAACATTACAGCATTTATCGTTGAGCGTGGCACACCCGGTTTCTCAGCAGGTAAAAAAGAAAATAAACTTGGCATGCGCGCCAGCGAAACCGCGGAACTTATTTTTGATAACTGCCGCATCTCAGATGCACAAAGAATGGGCCCCGTAGGCGATGGTTTCCACCAGGCAATGAAAGTGCTGGACGGTGGCCGTATCTCTATCGCAGCACTCGCTTTAGGTATCGCTAAGGGCGCATACGAAGCCTCATTGAAATATTCCAAAGAACGCAACCAGTTCGATCAGCCTATATCCAACTTCCAGGCTATCGCCTTTAAGCTGGCAGATATGGCTACACAAATAGAAGCATCAGAACTGCTCATCTACCAGGCTGCAGACATGAAGAACCGTGGCGTGAAAATGACCAAGGAATCTGCTATGGCCAAGTACTATGCATCAGAAGCGTCCGTTCGGATCTCCACAGATGCAGTGCAGATCTTTGGCGGCTATGGCTACACAAAAGATTTTCCCGTTGAGAAATATTATCGCGACAGCAAACTGTGCACCATCGGTGAAGGAACATCAGAGATACAAAAGCTGGTTATTTCCCGGGATATTCTGAAACAATAACCGGGTATAACATTGAATGTTTGAAAAACGGAACTATACAGTTCCGTTTTTTATTTCATCTTTCCATAGCTTTGTTCATATCTTTAATTGCAGTGAATCTCAAATACCTTTTTTTTATTGGTTTATTCTTCTCCGGCATGCATATTGCGCATGCCCAGGAGATCTCTTTTAAAGACACAGTAGAGGCTTACAATAGCAAGAGAATAAAAATAAACGCTACCGGTATGAAAGTGCTATGTTCATGGGGTATTGCCAACATTGCGGATGGCGGTATTGGCTATTTTACCGCAAAACAGGACGAGTGGAAATACTTTCATGAAATGAATGCCTTATGGGGTGTTGTAAACACCGGCATAGCCGTTTTCAGTCTCGGCACAGTGAGGAAAGAAATGGCCCTCAAGCTCAATTATGACCAATCCTATGACCGCTATAAAGCCACGAAAAAATTGTATCTCATCAATGCCGGCCTTGATGTCGTATATATGGCTACCGGTTTGGGGCTGCTTAAATATGGAGAGAACACAAAAAACAACCCGGCTATCTTCAACGGATTTGGCAAGTCGATAGTGATGCAGGGCGCAGCACTTTTTATCTTCGACAACTTCATGTATAGTGCTCATGCTCGCTATAACTACAGGTGGTTTCGCATCATGGACGAGATCACATTAGGCGCTAACGGCATCGGCATAAGACACTCTTTTAAATAGGTATTACTCGCCGACAACTTACGACCCACACTCACAACTTTAGACTAAATACTTCAGACTTTACGCTACAACAACAAATTATCTATCAGCCTTATCTCCCCTATCTTCGCTGCTATCAACGCCACCATCGGGATATCTTTTTTATAATCGTCGAGTATTGTAAGGTCCCTTGCATCTGCAAGTGCCACATAATCAGGTTCAAATCCTTTTGCGGTAAGAATATCCTCGCATTCTTTTCTTACAATGG
Organism: uncultured Bacteroidota bacterium; assembly: GCA_903821975.1. Lineage (GTDB taxonomy): Bacteria > Bacteroidota > Bacteroidia > Chitinophagales > Chitinophagaceae > Nemorincola. Next base: position 12,430 of record CAIJNJ010000368.1, on the reverse strand, counting down.
CAAAGCTGCTTATCTGTTGTTTTGATTGTATAGACACCAGGCATTGGTATATAGTGCTCGCTACAATTCGCTGCGGCTCAGTAAGCCTGCGGTTGCGTGAGCTCATCGCCAGTCCGTCCGATTCCCGCAGCGTTGGGCAAATAACAATTTGCAGTTTATCCAGTCCCATCATCACCGCCAGTTTTTTGATCACCATGCATTGCTGGTAATCTTTCTGCCCCAGGTACAGGTTGTCAGGTGTCACGATCTCCAGCAATCTGGCCACAACCTGCCCCACACCTTTAAAATGCCCCGGTCTTTTTGCGCCCTCAAGTATGGTGTCCAGGTATCCGAAGTCATAGGTTCTGGTATGCGATTCCCCGCCCGGGTACATCTCGTTCACATCCGGCATAAAAAGCACCTCACATCCGGCCTTTAGCAATAGTTCTATATCCGCCTCCGTTGATACCGGGTACTTCTCAAGGTCCCTTATATCATTGAACTGGGTTGGGTTTAAGAAAATGCTGCATAAAGGCAGCATCTTGTCTTCAAGGGCTTTTTGTATCAGCGATAGGTGCCCTTCATGCAGCGCCCCCAGGGTCGGAACAAACCCTATTTTGTGCCCCTTTCCTGTCTCTGCAGATACATATTTTTTTATATCACTTATCTTTTTAAAGATAACCATTTACAACTATTTTAGGTTACGAGCCGGCAAAGTACGGTTGGAATTCAATATTTTCGTAATTTTGCAGACTGTTTTATTTATTGGACTAAATACTCAACTCTTCAGCATGTCTGCAGACACAAAGAAACGTGTTTTAATAATTGCCAACGAATTATCACCCTATACCGAGTTTACGGATTTCGCTCAGATACTCAACAAGCTGGCAATCAAAACTTTCGACTCCGGACTGGAAGTACGTGTCATCATGCCTCGCTTTGGGGTCATTAATGAGCGTCGCCACCGCCTCCACGAGGTAGTTCGCCTCTCCGGTATCAACGTTATTATTGATAAAGACGATTACCCGCTCATCATTAAAGTGGCCTCTCTGCCTAATGCCCGCCTGCAGGTATATTTCATGGATAACGAGGATTATTTCAAACGCAAGGCAGTATTCCGCGACGACCAGGACCATTTCTTCGACGATAATGCAGAGCGTATGATATTCTTCTGCAAAAGCGCTTTGGAAACAGTAAAAAAATTCGGATGGCCTCCCCATGTTATTCACTGCCATGGCTGGATGACATCTTTAATTCCTTTATATCTTAAGACTACCTACAAAAAAGAACCTGTTTTTGGTTATTCAAAGATCGTTTATACTGCACAGGCCAACCAGTTCAAGGAAAAACTGAACCCTAATTTCATGAAAAAGGCCCTTATCAGTAATGAAATAAAGGAAAAAGACCTTGATTCTTTCAAAGAAGGTACTAATAATGCGTTGACCATAGGCGCAGGCAAGAGTGCCGATGTTGTTGTGTTCGGCTCTGATAAAATGGACAAAAAAATCACCGACGAATTAAAGCCCAGCCGCTATAAAAAAGTGCTTAAATATGACGCCGGATGGAAGGAAGATATTACTCCCCTGCTCGAGCTGTATAAAAGCTTAACAGAGTCTTAGTATTTCTTTTACCATCTTAGCCTTTAAATTAATTGTTTTGAAGCACCATTTTCAATTCCTGCTACTCGCAATAGCCCTTTTTGCAGTTGTTCTAACCCAAAGCAGTTGCAGGGAAAACACACTTATACGCTCCAAAGTATTGCCCGCTAATGATACGGTAGGTGTTCACACATATACACTTAACTGTGTCACCCATACTTACTATGATGATACCGCTATCACCAGCACAGATATCGGTGGCATCCCCAGCTACCAGGCTGTCGGTGTGTTCAACGACCCGTTCTTTGGCACCATGACCGGTGCTACTTATTTCCAGTTACTGGCATCTGACATGTACAACATTTTCACCGGAAGCGTCATGGACTCCGCTATACTGGTGCTGCCGTACAGTGGCTTTACTTATGGCGACAGCACTAACCAGGCACTTACCCAATCTTACCAGGTATTTTCAATGCTCGATACTTTGGGAAATCCATATTATACCAATTATTTCAATTTCACTACAAAGCCTATAGATATCACAGATCCCCTTAGCGATCCTGTTACCGTTAACCTATACCAGTTAAAGGATTCTTTTGGTTATAACCAGTTGCCTATTAACACTCCCGGGCTCCGTATTAAACTACGACTACCGGCACTTTTAAAAACGCTCATACCTGCAATGAATATTGCAGCTACCAGTACCAACCTGCCTACCGATTTTTTCAACACATTCCTCGGTGTTTGTGTAATGCCTGCTAATACCCAGGTTGGCAGTACAGCGATACCATACTTTCAGCTCAATAATACCAGCTCGAATCCAAACAATAATTATAACCGGGCATGCATCCTGGTGTATTACCACAGTTCCTCTCTTCCCGCACCTGCTATTGATACCTTACCGGAGGTCATCTATTTCGATCCCGGAAGTTGCTCGCACTTTAATAATATCACCCGGTCATACAGCCGCTACCCTATTAATTCACTGTTGCATTCTACCCTCACCAACGACAGCATCATAGTACTTCAAAACCAGCCGGGGGCCAGCTTCGATGTTTTGATAACCGGCATCAGGTCCTTGCCCGCCGGTGTTATTAACAATGCCCAGTTACAGATCAATGTATTGTCAAATTATACCCCCGATAGTACCGAACTGCCCGAAAGGCTATACCCGATCGGTATAGGCAGTGCAACGTACCCTACCGGCGTAGGAAACGGCGTGGTTTACGAACTGGCCGACCGCTATCCTACAGGCAGCATTACGCCTATAGGATATATGGACGGTTTTTATCACTATATTAATTCTTCGGTAAGAACCTATACCATCAATATTCCGCGTGAAGTTATGGCCTCAATAGCTGCAAAAAATGACACGATCCATATGCACATTAATGGTACCCAGGATTTTTATGGGGCCTTTAAGATGATCGCAGGCGGAGGAAGTTATCATGACTCCCTGTACCAACCTAAATTAATTGTTGTATATTCAAAGCTGAATAATTAACTCCAAATCTTATGTGCGGGATCGTAGGTTATATAGGGAATAAGGAAGCATTCCCTATTCTTATCAAAGGCCTTAAACGTCTTGAATACAGGGGCTATGACAGTGCCGGTATAGCATTGCTGAATGGCGGGATGACCGTATTTAAGAAAGCCGGTAAAGTCACCGATCTGGAAAAGATCGTCGATCATAAACATACTGCTGCAACGATTGGTATCGGCCATACACGCTGGGCCACCCATGGCGAGCCAAATGATATTAATGCCCACCCGCACATTTCCAGGTCCGGTAAACTTGCCATAATTCATAACGGCATCATCGAAAATTATTCGGCAATTAAAGAAGAGCTGAAAAAAAGAGGCTACTCTTTTCATTCCGACACTGATACCGAAGTTCTAGTCAACCTCATTGAAGAAGTACAGCTCACAGAAAAAACAACACTCGATAACGCGGTCCGCATAGCCCTCAATGAAGTGGTAGGCGCCTATGCTATCGTGGTCCTCAACCTCGATAACCCCAACCAGCTTATTGCGGCCCGCAAAGGCAGCCCGCTCGTTATTGGTATCGGCGATGATGAGTTTTATATCGCATCAGATGCATCCCCTATTATCGAGTACACCCAAAATGTGGTATACCTGGATGAGCAGGAATATGCGGTCATCAACCGCGATGGAACCTATTCCATCCGCACGCTCGGCAATGTTGAAAAATCACATGAAATTAAAAAGCTTGAATTTTCTCTCGAAATGATAGAAAAAGGCGGCTTTGAGCATTTCATGCTTAAAGAGATATATGAGCAGCCTAAGGCTATCGAAGACTCACTGCGCGGCCGTATGAACGCCCGCCAGGGATGGATAAAGCTGGGAGGCCTCAACGAATACATCAGTCGTATAGATAATGCAGAACGTTTTATTATCACTGCCTGTGGCACATCGTGGCATTCCGGGCTCATCGGCGAGTATCTTATCGAAGACCTGGCCCGCGTTCCCGTGGAAGTAGAGTATGCTTCAGAGTTTCGTTACCGCAATCCCATCATTTCCGAGAAGGATGTGATCATTGCCATTTCACAGTCCGGCGAAACCGCCGACACACTTGCTGCAATTGCCATCGCCAAAGAACGCCAGGCCCTTATCTATGGTGTTTGTAATGTTATTGGTTCGTCTATTGCCCGTGCCTCACACGCAGGCTCTTATACACATGCTGGGCCCGAAATAGGTGTTGCATCTACAAAGGCATTCTCTACTCAGGTGTCGCTGATTACCCTTATTGCATTACAGCTCGCTATGGTAAAAGGTACCATGCCTACTTCCAAGATCAGGGAGATACTCTATGAACTGGAAAATATACCTAAGAAAATAGAAGAAACATTACTGCTTGATGCCCAGATAAAAGAGATCGCAGCTATATATAAGAACGCCACCAATTTCCTGTACCTCGGCAGGGGCTACAACTTCCCGGTGGCGCTGGAGGGAGCATTGAAACTGAAAGAAATATCCTACATACATGCCGAAGGCTACCCCGCTGCCGAAATGAAGCACGGCCCTATAGCACTCATAGATGAGAACATGCCTGTCGTATTTCTCGCTACCAATAAAAGCGCTTACGAAAAGATCGTATCCAATGTGCAGGAAGTAAAGGCCCGCAAAGGAAAGATCATTGCCGTGGTACATAAAGGAGATACGCAGATACGCGCACTTGCCGATCATATCATAGAAGTGCCAGAAACTGAAGAGATACTCTCTCCGCTCATTACCATTGTGCCATTGCAGTTGCTTGCCTATCACATAGCCATTATGCGTGGCTGTAATGTTGACCAACCCAGGAACCTGGCCAAGTCTGTAACTGTGGAATAACCCGGTTTATCCGGTAAAAGCCACACTATTACTCTTTATTGGGTATGGTACATTTTGCTGTTAATGTACAATGTTGTAATATTGAATAGGTAAACTATTGACACCGGGATACTCGCTTTGCCCATGTGTTTTACTTAATATTTTTGATCGAAAATGAATATCATTCCCTTTAATAAACCATATTTAACCGGAAAGGAAGGCCATTATATATACCAGGCTGTTTTATCGGGTAAGATATCCGGCGATGGCATGTTTACATCCCGTTGTCACAAATTTTTCGAAAGCCGTTTTGGCTTTAAAAAATGCCTGCTCACCACTTCATGCACCGATGCACTGGAACTCGCAGCACTGCTCATAGATATCAAGCCCGGCGACGAGGTCATAATGCCCTCATATACCTTTGTATCCACTTCCAATGCATTTGTGCTTCGTGGTGCTAAAATAATTTTCTGCGACAGCCACAAAGAGCAACCCAATATTAATGAGGGTCTGATAGAGCCTCTTATTACTGAGCGCACCAAAGCTATCGTCCCCGTTCATTATGCAGGTATCGCCTGCAATATGGATAAGATAATGGACCTTGCGCATAAATACAACCTCTACGTTATAGAAGATGCCGCCCAGGCAATAGATAGCTATTATACAGGCAAGGATGGCGTTAAAAGGCCATTGGGATCCATTGGGCACCTGGCTGCTTTTTCCTTTCATGAAACAAAGAACATCATGTCTGGCGAAGGTGGCATGCTGGCCATTAATGACGAGAAATTTATAACACGCGCAGAGATAATCAGGGAGAAAGGTACCAACCGCAGCCAGTTCTTCCGCGGCGAGGTAGATAAGTATGGTTGGGTAGAAGTGGGCAGCTCATTCCTGCCATCAGATATTATTGCCGCGTTCCTCTTTGCGCAGCTCGAGAACATCGATGATATACAGCAAAAAAGAAAAAAGATCTGGGATGCGTATTATAAAGCACTGAAACCGTTGCAGGATAAAGGATTACTTCAGTTACCCGTTATCCCACCATACGCTACCAACAACTCGCACATGTTTTACATTGTGTGCAAAAACCTGGAAGAGCGCACCGGTTTAATAGCCCTTTTGAAACAAAACAACATCAACTCTGTTTTTCATTACCTCAGCCTCCACAAAAGCCCCTATTATACCTCCAAATACCAAGGGCATGAACTTCCTGAATCCGACAGGTTCACAGACTGCTTACTCAGGCTCCCCTTTTATTACGAATTAACGGAAGAAGATGTAACTTTTATTACAAACACCATACAAAATTACTTCTTATAGTTCATCAAACTAATAAGCAACGGTGTAATTCATCTTCAGCCTGCCTTGAGCGTTGGAGTTGATTAAACCTTTGCGAGGAACAGCCTGTCCGGAACAATCGGGAAAACAATCTCACGGAATACAAAAGGTGGAAAGTTTCCCTGTGTTTCGTCTTCACAAGATCCTATGATCCTCGCATCCTAAAAATCTTAGTCAGACATATTTTTTGCATAATTTGTGACAATGATACGCACCGCATTTATTCTTATTCTGTTTCTTTCACCGCTACTATGTCACGCCCAGAAACAATTGTCGGATGCGGAAACACAGGAGTTTTATAAACTGATAAAACAAACGAAAGAATATAAACACATGAAGGCGACCGCCGATTCCATAAATCTGGAAGAAAACGAGGTGCCCGAAGAAATTAAGATTACGATCCTGCAAAAAGATCAGGCCGCACCGGCAGATGACTATATTTTTGAGGCGTGGGTCGTAAGAAAACTTGCCATCGGGCTACCCGCAGAAAAGTATTCGTTTCATTACGATCAACGGAAAAAACAGCTTGTCTCTATAAACAACAGTAAGAAATAATGAACATGCCGTACAAAATAATAGACCTCAGTCATATCCTCAACGAGAACGCAACGCTGTACCCCGATACCGTAGGCCCTAAATTTGAAGTGATCAATAATGTAGCCGAGCACGGCTTTATGGAAATGCAGGCCACAATGGTACTGCATTCTGGCACGCATATAGATGCGCCATGCCATATACTGCAAGACACAAAATCTATCAGCGATTTCCCTATTGAAAAATTTATAGGCCCGGCAATTGTTATACCCTGCGGGGATATGAAGGAGATAAGCCTTTCCTATCTTAAAACCTTTGAAAGTAGAATTGCCGAAGTGGATTTTGTGATCTTCTTCACCGGCTGGCAATATAAATGGAACAGCGACGCCTATTTCGATAACTGCCCTACCCCTACGCAGGAAGCTGCCAGGTGGCTGGCACAATTCAACCTTAAAGGCATAGGCATAGATGCGTTCTCGGTAGATCCTGTTGTATCTGCACACAAGGTCACCCCCGAAAATCTGCCTAATCACTACATACTATTGGAAAAAGATATGATACTCATTGAGAACCTCACCAACCTCGACAAGTTGCCGGAAGGTGTCTTCACATTTCAATGCCTGCCCATCAATATTGAAAATGCCGACGGCTCTCCCGTCAGGGCTATGGCCATGATCTGATGTTGCTGTGGTTATTAATTGTTGGCCATGAGCTGCCTTACCCGCACAGAATCCGGAGCTTCATAAATGGCACTGGTGATTTTATAACCCGTGCATTTCTTTTCAGCTTTCGGACCGGCGGTCGTGCAACCGGCACAACCCACGTACCTGTTTTCACCGGGTACCAGTTTGTCCAGCACCAGCATTTTTTTCACCAGTTGACCACTGATGATGTAAGATGCTTCCACATGCGCAGTTATCGTTTGCGTCATTGACTTGTTGATAATCGCACATGGCTTCATCTGTGGGTCACACGATGTTACACCATAAGCAGGGCCGAGTGTTACATCTTTCAGCGCGTTGTTTGCTGAATTGTCCTGGCCGTAAACGCCCTTCACACTTAAGATCAGAATGAAGAGGAAAAAGAATAATTTTGTTTTCATATCCTAACTAAATACTAATGATTTGCAATTGATTTGTTAACAAAGATATGTACAATGTTTTTACTTTTCCAAATAAAATAAACTATTTTTTAAAAAATTTGTTTCATAATTATTTTCATGATATATAATGACAAAATTCAGCCATAAAAAAATCCCCTTTGCCTGGGGCAAAGGGGATTGGAATAAATATATTGGAATGCTTAGTTCAGTTCACCAAGGCGGGCAAGCTCTTTATCCATATCACGCGCCTGCATGCTGCGTGGATATTCATCGCGTATACGCATGAAAGCTGCTTTGGCGTCATTGTTATTGCCGCCGGCTTCATAGGCCATACCTAAATGGTATAAGTAAAGCGGGGTGATCATAATATCGTCTTTATCGCCCACGGCTTTCTTGAAATTCTCGATAGCCTTTGCAGAATTGCCGCTTTCCATATAAGCATCACCAAGAAGGCCCCATGCCTGGTAAGCTACCATAGTACCCTTGCCGTTAAAGGCTTCCAGTGATTTTATAGCGTTCTTAAAATCACCCATTTTCAGGTAGCAGACACCTTCATAATAATGAGCGAGGTTGCCTGCGGCAGTGCCTTCATACTTCTTGGCTATCTTGGTAAAACCAAGGTTCTTGCCATCGCCGTTAAGCGCCAGGTTCAGAGAATCCACCTGGAAGCATAATTGCGGGAAAGCCAGTGATGATGCAGCTTTTTCTTCTGCAGGGCCTTTATACAATTTGGTATAAGCGAAGAATACAACCACTACACCAAGTACTACTGTAGTAACTGTGCTGATCACTTTCTTGTTGTTCTCGTAAAACACCTGTAACGTATCAAGTGGATTGGGTTCTTGTGGGCCCTTGCCTGTAGTACCTCTTTCTACACCTGATTGGTTTCTTGCTGAATTTGCCATGATAACTTTTGGTATTATTATTTATTTTGTTTTTAATCTATTATGAATGGATAATCTTTATCGGCATAAATGTCTTTATAAAGCTCGTTGTCATCGGGCCAGGGGCTCTCCTCGGCAAACTTCACCGACTCTTCCACTTCCTGCTTCACCTTTTCGTTGATCTTTTCTATCTCCTCCTCGGTTGCCCACTTATTGTCAGTAATGGTTTTCAGTACCTGGTTTATCGGGTCCTTTTCCCTATACTCTTCAAGCTCTTCCTTGGTACGGTACTTAGCCGGGTCACTCATTGAGTGGCCGCGGAACCGATATGTTTTGATCTCAAGGAAGGTTGGTCCGCCACCTTCACGTGCGCGGCGTATAGCGCGTTCCAGGCCCTTGTGCACCTCTTCGCAGCTCATGCCGTCCACACTGTCGCCGGGCATATCGTAAGCATCTGCAAGCCGGTATATATCCAGCACCTTCGATGTACGTTCCACCGAAGTACCCATTGCGTAAAAGTTATTCTCACAAATGAACACTATGGGCAACTGCCACAATACAGCCATATTGAATGTCTCATGCAGCAAACCCTGCCTTGCAGCGCCATCGCCAAACAGGCAGAGCGTTGCCCTGTCTGTGCCCTGGTACTGCTCCGCAAATGCAATACCTGCACCAAGACCTATCTGGCCACCCACTATACCATGCCCGCCAAAAAATCTTTTTTCCTTTGAAAAGAAGTGCATACTGCCACCCTTTCCTTTGGTACAGCCCGTAGCTTTACCATACAGCTCAGCCATGCATTCCTTTGCAGAAATACCTTTGGCAATGGCCAGCGCATGGTCGCGGTATGCAGTAATGAGGTTGTCATCATCGCGCATAGCGGTCATGGCACCGGCGGCTATTGCTTCCTGCCCTATGTACAGGTGGCAAAAACCACGTATTTTCTGCATACCATATAACTGGCCTGCCTTTTCTTCGAAACGGCGCAGCAATAGCATGATCTCATACCAATACAAATATGTTTCTTTACCGAACGGAGTTTGCACTATTGCTTAAATTTGTGCGAATTTATAAAAACTTTTGCTTCCTTTTGCAGCTTTGAACAGTATAAATAAAATAACATTAGTCCAGTTCCGCAACTATTCATCTGCAACATTTGAGTTTACTGCCCCTGTGACCTGTATTACCGGGGCAAACGGGAGCGGTAAAACCAACCTGCTGGATGCCGTTTACTACCTGTGCTACACCAAGAGCTACTTCAGCGCATACCAGCAAAACAGCGTACAGAACGGCATGGATGGCTTCCGGGTTACCGGAGTTTTTGACCGCAAAGGGCGCGCCGAGACAATAAGCGCAAAATGGAAAGCAGGTAAAAAAGAAATATACAATAACGAGGTAGAATATGAGAAGATCACCGATCATATAGGAACTTATTCTGCTGTGATGATAGCCCCTGACGATACCGAGCTCATAAACGGCAGCAGTGAGCTACGCCGCAAATGGGTGGATGGCATCCTGGGACAGGTAGATAAAGTGTACCTCGAAAAGCTGATGCACTACCAGCGGATACTGCAACAACGAAATGCATGGCTGAAGATACAGTCGGTGAAGCCGGCAGATAACCGCACCGAGCTGGAGTACTATGATGCCGAGCTTGCTGCTGATGGCACCTATATTTATGAGCAGCGGAAAATATTCCTTAAAGAATTCCTGCCTGTGCTTAATGACTTCTATCATCGCTTAACGGATGGGAAAGAGGCAGTACAGGTAACCTACAACAGCGACTTGTCGCAAAAACCATTGGCAACCTGGCTAGCCCAAACCCTGGAATATGATCTGCGGTACCAGCGCACACTCAGGGGTATACATAAAGACGATTGGGATTTTAAGCTCAACGAACTACAGTTAAAACAGTTTGGATCACAAGGGCAGAAGAAAAGCTTTTTGTTTGCTTTGAAACTGGCACAGTATTCCTACCTCAGCAACGTGCTCGGGCACCTGCCAATACTGCTGCTCGATGACATCTTTGAAAAGCTGGACCAGAGCCGCATGGAAGCGCTCCTGCGCATCATACGTGGCAAAGACTTCGGGCAGGTGATACTTACAGACACACACCCTGAAAGAATAAAAGAAGCCTTTGGAAAAGAAGCCGAAGTGGGATTTATTTATTTGTAAATTTGTTTCTTCGTATAAACATGGCAAACAGGTTAACATTTATATCGCCCGCTTATATTGATCAGTACTCAAAAAGCTGTTCACTGCAATGGCGTTTGGTCTCCGGAAACCTGAACTCCCGTTCTGATTACACAGTAAGCGATTTTGAATATTATTTCATTGCATCTTCGGTATTTTCTTCAAAAATTGAAGGTAATTCTCTCGATCTGAATTCTTTTATGAATAATCGCGGGCACAAAACGACCGCAAAGAAAAAAGAATTTCAGGAAATAGAAGACCTTGTAACTGCATATAGTTTCGCTGCAAACAAAAAAATAACACAGGCTAATTTGCTTGCGGCACATGAAATTTTATCTAAGACATTACTGGCAGCAAAGGAAAGAGGGAAATACAGAAAGACCGGTGTTGGTGTATTTGATAATAGTACCGGGCGGCCTGTATATCTGGCCGTAGAGCCGGAATTTGTTAAAACTGAAATAACAAAGCTTTATGCAGATATAGCTATGCTGCTTCAACGCAAACTGAGCAACAAAGAAGTATTTTATTATGCATCTATGATCCATCTTTGGATTGCAATGGTCCACCCATTCGCAGATGGCAACGGCAGAATCGCCCGCCTTGTCGAAAAATGGTTTCTTGCCGCATGTATAGGCCCATCGGCATGGTCCATAAATACAGAAAAATATTATTGGGATCACCGCTCCGAATACTATAAAAATATTTCGCTTGGCTACAATTATTACACGCTTAAATGGGAGCGTTGCATTCCATTCTTACTCATGCTCCCTAACGCCTTGAAAGCAGGATCATAATCCACTTTTTAGTTTTAATTTTGGACAAATGATATTTTCATCAAAGCTTGTAGAAGAAGCAGTACAGGAATTTTCGAGGTTGCCGGGTATAGGTAAGAAAACCGCTCTGCGTATGGTGCTGCAGTTACTGCGTATGGATACCGGTGAAGTGGATGAGTTTACCGGTGCAGTATCACGTATGCGCCATGGGGTAAAGTTCTGCAAGGAATGTCATAACATTTCCGATAGTGAGGTGTGTGTGATATGTATAAACCCCGGGCGCAACCGTACACAGGTATGTGTAGTAGAAACCATCCGCGATGTGATAGCTATAGAAAGCACACAGCAATACAGCGGCCTGTATCATGTACTCGGCGGCATTCTCTCCCCACTCGATGGTATAGGCCCCGACCAACTCAATATCCCGACATTGCATACACGCATAAAGGAGCACGAAATCAAAGAGATCATTATGGCGCTAAGCCCCACAATAGAGGGAGATACAACAGTATACTACATAGCCCGTCAACTAAAAGACCTGCCGGTAACCATTACCACTATTGCGAGAGGTATAGCATTTGGTGGCGAGCTGGAATATGCAGATGAAATGACACTTGCGCGCTCGATAGCCAAACGCCAGCCGATAGAAAATTATGTAACCATGCACGGGAAGTAAACAAACCTGAAACAGTAGTG
>CAIJNJ010000367.1 GCA_903821975.1 uncultured Bacteroidota bacterium | reverse complement strand
GCGTAGCCACCTGCTTTCGAGGCATCGGCTGCACCTTCCACTTCCACGAACTTTGCTCCAAGGCTCATTACTTCTTCTTTCACCGCAGGGCGTGTGTCAAACACTTCTACAACCGCGCCCAGCCTTTTTGCTGTGGCTATTGCTTGCAATCCGGCAACACCTGCTCCCAGTATCAGCACCTTTGCGGGTGGTATGCTTCCGGCCGCCGTCATGAACATAGGAAAGTACCTGCTGTATTGTGTGGCTGCAAGCAGCACGGCTTTATAACCGGCTATATTGGCCTGTGAGCTCAGTACGTCCATCGACTGCGCACGTGTGGTACGAGGTATCGTATCCAGGCTGAAAACGGTATAGCCTTTCTCTGCCCATTGCTGCATCAGCCCCGGGTTAAAGAGTGGCTGGAATATACCCATCAGCACTGCGCCGGGTTTTGCACCCTGCACATTTGCGGGTTGCATAGAGAGCACCATATCAGCCGATGAGCGGATATCTGCACCGCTTTTTATTGCAGCACCTGCGGCAGTGTATGCATCATCGCTGTAAAACGCGGTACCACCTGCATCGTGCTCTACCCATACGGTCACATTCATTTTTGTGAGTGCCGCCACCACTTCCGGAACCAGCGATACACGCGTCTCCGGGGCCTGTTCTTTCAATACGCCTATGATCATAATTTATTGATGGATCGTTTAAAGAATCGTAAAATATATGTTTTCTCTGAAAAAATAAAATTCATTTTACAAAATTAAATATGACGTATGAAAATAATAATAATTAAATACGGCAGCACCAAAAAAAGGAGAGGCAGCCATAGCTGCCTCTCCTGGAATTCGGAATTTCTCCTGATTATCTTCTGTGCATATCATTCATTTCGACTTTCATGCCGCTAACATCCAGCCGCATAACAGCACGCCGGTTCATTGCTTTACCATCTTGGGTAGCATTACTTCCAATAGGATCGCCCGGACCATTTCCTACTACTTTTATCTTAGACGGATCCACACCCATGCGCACCAATTCTGCTTTTACAGATTCTGCACGCTCTAATGACAGTTTCATGTTCTTGGATAGTACACCGCTGTTATCGGTATATCCGTTCACAACGATGAACGCGTTCTTATCTTCATTAAGTTTCTTTGCAGCGTATTTTAACGTAGGATAAGAATTTACGTGTACTGTTGTTTTATTCACCTCAAAATAGATCGGGTTAGCAAGCGTACCTGTATCCATTGGCTCTACCGGTGCTGCGTATGGTTCAGAAAGCGTCATGTCCGATCCGTTTGCCATGCAGCTATTCATCTTCACAACTACATGCGTATACATACCTGCACATAAGTGCGGTATTGTTACCGACCTATCTCGTGATACAGTTGCGGTATAATGCGGTTGTGGTGCACCGTTAAAGTCATAATCAACCGTTACTAACTGGTCAGGACGCAGGCCGGTGATGGTAATAGTTCCGTCACATGCGCCGTGTGATGTTGGGTTTGTTGCGAATTCAGAAGTAATGGTCATTGGGGGGGTCACAAGGCTTACCGGTATACCCGTTGCAACATCTTTACCTGACGTGGCTGTTATATCCGCATAAGATCCTACACCAAGGCCACTAAGTCTCACAGTGCCGTTTGCTGCTACTATGCCGGCATATGTGGGCTGTGGCGACCCATTCTTTGTGTAGTTAACAGTAACCTCTTTACCGGGTATCATACCATGCAACACTATAAGACCGTCAGACAATCCGCACGCTGTCGGATCTATCGCATCTTCCGAAGTGATCACTAACGGGATATGTTTCTTGCCCAGCAGGAAACGCACACCTACATTTAGCCCGTAAGACTGGTCCAGGCTTTTGTTCACATTATTTAATACAGAGCTGTAGTCTCCCATTTTATTGGTAAGCGTATACCCGCCCGCTGCCGAAGGATTAACTGACTGCAGCAAATAATAAACACCGAAATTCAGTGCCACATTATCCGACAGATAATAACTGAATGCGGGGCGCAGTAAAAAACCTACGGATCCTGCTGCATATGAAACTGTGCCCGTGTTTTTGTTTGGCTTTACACCAAGCCCAACATCACGGCCCAGGCTTCTCTGCTGATTAAAATAATCCTGCACATTACCCTCTGCATTTGTTGCCAGGAAAGCGCTCTTGGTGATCAAATGGTCAAGCGTAGAAGGCGTCGGTGAGTTGTCATAAACCGTTGGTAACCCATTCGGCGGGGTGGTATACTGGTATATCGCCTCGTAGTCAAATGAAGCGTTAGTAGTATACTTATTCTTCATCTGCACATTAAATAACAATCCTCCATCTGCTGTAAAACCCCACCTGTCCGAGAACCTGTTCTTGTATTTCAGCAATAAAGGGATATTCATGTTGGTTATCCGCAGTTCTTCTTTCACCGGTTGGTTAGGGCTCACTACCTGGCGGTAAATATTTCCGTTATCATCTGTAGACTGGTACTCAGCATGATAATTGTTAAGTACCGCATTGCCTGCCTGCGACAGGTACATAAACCCAGTCCCTAAACCCCAATGCCTCTTCCTGCCAAAGAATACACCAAGCTGTGCATCAGCGCCTATCGATGTCCCGCCATTGAACGACAAACTGCCCTGGTTCATATTCACGCCGTTCACGTAATTGCCGGTACTGCTGGCTGTACCCAGGTTTTGGCTCAGGCCACCGCCAAGTACATTCACATCTATTACCCACCTCGGTAACAGGCTGTCCGCGTGGTTATGCACCACCGGTTGCTGTATCATTGTATCCCTTGTCTGTGCTGTGGCTGATAACGCTCCTGTGGCTATCAACAAGAAAAACATTCTTTTCATCTTGCAATTTTTATTGTTATCCCGCTAATAACGGAATTAATTTTTAATGAATTTTGCACCCGCGATCTTTATTCCTTCACGGTAACAATTGATAAAGTAACATCCCGAAGCAAGCTTCGACACATCGATCAGCGCTTTATTATTCATAGCGGCAGTCTCACCGATCTTTTGACCCAGCATATCCATAACCTCTATCTGCACTTTGCCATCTATCGTTGTGGTTATGTCTACATTCAGGTAGTCGCTGGTAGGGTTAGGGTATATCTTCACGTCTGTTGAGTTGCTTACAGCTGCAACTCCTGTGGTAGCGAGCGGGCCGTTATAATATGCCTTTCTCTGGCAGCCGCCCTGGTTAGCAATTACCCAATAGTAGTTATGCACGGTATCCGGGTTGCTGTTGGCATAGCTTTGGTTTATTTGTCCTACAAGTATCGTAGAGTCCAGCGTTTGCTTGTTGTCATAACCCCACTGGTACGAGGTTACATCATTTTCAAGACAAATGAACTCACCAAATGAATAGATAACATTAGGCTGCGCGCCG
>CAIJNJ010000366.1 GCA_903821975.1 uncultured Bacteroidota bacterium | reverse complement strand
GTGCAGGAGTTGTAACTGCAGGTACTATAACCGGAACAACAACCATCAGTTATCTTATCAGTAACGGATGTGTGGCTACTACGGTGATCTCGGTGGATCCGATCCCTGGTTTCATTACGGGGCCTACAAGCGTATGTGTGAATGGATTGATAGTGTTAGTGGATACCAGCGCAGGTTCCTGGACCAGCAATAATAATAATGTGACGTTGGATGGTACCGGTGGCGTAACCGGAGCCATTGCCGGCAGCAGTGTTATCACTTATACCGGTGCAAACGGTTGTTATGTTACACGTCCGATAGTCATACATGCAAACCCGACAAACATACTTGGTACGTTTGAGCTATGCCAGGGGACTACAGTTACGTTGTCTGATGCTACAGGCACAAGTTTGTCGTATACAAGCAGTGCGCCATCAATAGCCACAGTGATCAATTCAGGGCTCGTAACCGGCGTTTCGCAGGGAACAGCAACGATAACGTATTCAATTACTACAGGCTGCTTCGCAGTTCAGACAATAACAGTGGATCCGGCGCCTGCGATCACAGGTAATACCGGAGCCATATGTGCAAACGCAACCCTGCAACTGACAGATGCGCCGGCAAGCGGGGTATGGAGTTCTGGTAACGGCAGTGTTGCTTCTGTAGGTTCATCAAGTGGTTTAGTGACAGCAGTTGCCGGAGGAACGGCGAGGATTTCCTTTACTTCAACAAGCGGTTGTATTGCTACCACGGTAGTAACTGTGAACCCGATATTACCTATCAATGGACCATTGTCATTGTGCTCCGGAACATCTGTTACGCTTTCTGATGCGACAGTTGGCGGTACATGGGGCACGAGTGACATATCTATTGCCACCGTAGGTTTGACCTCAGGTGTTGTAACAGGTGTAGGCACAGGTGGTATTGTTCAGATCACTTATACTACAGCCAGCCTCTGTGTTGCTACGGTGAATCTGACCGTTTCTACTACTGCATCGCCTATCACAGGATCAACATCAATTGCATGTCTTGGTCATACTGTGGCATTGACAGATGCCGTTTCCGGCGGTACATGGAGCAGCAGCAGTTCGCTGGTGGCAAGTGTATCTTCTACTGGTGTTGTTACTGGTAGTGCCACACGCACGGGTGTAGTCACTATTTCTTACACAGTTGGTGTTGGTTGTGTAGCGGTATATCCGATGACTGTTAATGCTAATCCTTCAAATATTACAGGGGTTACCGCAGAATGTGTTGGTGCAACTGTGACATTGAGCGATGCTAGTGGCATAGGAGCATGGACCAGCAATAACGCCAACGTGACCGTAGATGGTTCAGGTCACGTATTGGGTAATACAGCAGGCACGAGTGTGATCACATATACCCAGAATGGCTGTTATGTAACTTATCCTATTTCAGTTCGTGCAAACCCGGTACCTATGACGGGTACGTTCAATGTATGTATGGGAACAACGGCTTATGTTTATGATGCATCAACAGTAAGCATGTCATACACAAGCAGTAACACAGGTGTGGCAACCATCACGAATGGTGGTGCAATAACACCGGTATCAGCGGGATCTTCAACAATCACTTATACAATTAATACAGGTTGCTATATTACACAGGTGATAACTGTTTACGCATTGCCAGTTGTGGCATCAATATCGGCACCGCCGAGCATATCACATGGCGGCGCACCAGCTATACTTACAGATGCTACACCCGGTGGTGTATGGAACAGCAGCAACTCTACCGTGATCGCATTGAGTGGTGCTGGAGTTGGTTCGGTAACAGCAACAGCAATAGTAACTGCAGGATCAGCTAACATTAGCTACACAGTTACAGACGGTACTTCCGGCTGCTCCGCAAGGGCAGTGAAGAATATATCTGTTACTGCACGCTTTGGTGGCACGAATACAGGAAGCACAGCGAACGTGTATGCGCGATCTACGGTGAGCGTAGCTGATGATGTATATACAGGTACCTGGACGAGCGGGGATGATGGTGTAGCTACAGTGGATGGTAATGGCATTGTTACAGGTGTAAAAGCGGGAGTTGTGAATATCACCCACAAGGCTACGAACAGCGACGGTGAGATCAGGACTACTGTTACCCCGGTAATAGTAAGTGCATTGCCGGGTTCTGTCAGCATAATACCGAACCCCAATAAGGGCACATTCGTTGTGAAAGGGACACTGGGTAGCATTAATGATGAAGAGGTGACTCTTGAGGTTATAGATGTACTCGGCCAGGTGATATATAAAGCTAAAGCGACTGCCCTGGGTGGTAAACTTGATGAAAATATCTCGTTGAGTAATTCACTCCCTAACGGGGCCTATATGCTGAATGTGCGTAGCGGCAGTGAGAAGAAGGTATTCCATTTTGTAGTAGAGCAATAGAAGAATTACTATACGAAAAAGGGGTAGATAGCAAAACAGCTATTTACCCCTTTCCTTTTAGCAGAAGACGTACATTAATATTCGGTGTTTTATAGTGCCGGGATATATCTGCAAATTTCTACTGCTGATCTGTGAAAGATAAAGTGATCATAGATTGCCCAAAGGCAATAACCCGCAAACGGCTTATGAAATGGGATATCCTTATATTATTCCGCCGGACAATGCAATAATGGTGGAGATAAACGCCGGTGAAAAAAATTCGGTCGTAACCCGGGATACTAACGCTATCAGGTTCATCCGAGGTGCTTACCCGGCAATAACTTCCTGTGTTTCCGGTACTGTGGTATTCAGCTCGAAATACTTATTCTCATCATTGCGTACACGCCAGTATTTGCGCTTGCTCTTCAGTGTTGCCCCTTTAAAGGTGTCGGCATAATCGAGAAACTCTTTTTCAATTGCAGCATGGGTAAAAGGCTTGCCCATTATAGATTGTAATGCGGGCTGTGTATCACGGCTTTCCCTGTTTTCGTTTTCAAGGTGTGCGTGCCTTGAATTCTTTTTAAATCCCAAAAAGCGCCCGGGCGCAAAATGGTTTTGGCCGTTGACTCTGTATATCAGCATTGCTCTGCCTTTTTTTACCAGGTCTCTCGCAAACTCTTTATCTTCAATATTATCCGAATTCAGATATTCTTCGATTGTTCTAATATTCTCAATGATCTGATCTACGTTCTCTACAAAGTGCAGCATGTTATTATTTTAATAATTATATAATTCCGCTTGATCGGTTTGTGAAAACGATTTGAACAATACTTGAAATGCGGTAGCGTAAGGTAGCCTTATTTATCGGTTTTTCGGGTAAACAAGTGTATTTGGCATCATTATATGACTTTTTTTAACAGTAATACATGATAGATTGGGTTAATTTATGACCAAGATCATCTTTTTAGCTATCCAGCATCACCTTTTTCCTCTGCCAGTGAAAATACTTTTGTAATAAGGAATATATTATGGAAAGAATATTGCAGGAACAATATAAGGAGATAACATTACCGGAGCTGGCTGATAAGATAAGCAAAGAATGTTACGGTACGTTAAAGAAGTTGTGTGAGAGTGCTAAAAAACAGGCCGATAAATTAAATAGCCTTGAATTGCAGCAGTCGACTTCCCAGTATACGACCTTATGCAGCAAGCTTATTACCGAGATAGAGGGCTGTTTGATAACGAGGACGGATATCTATATCCCATACATACTACAGCTCTCAAAGAAAGCAGAAGACCAGCACGATTGCAGTAATTGCACAGGTAATTGCAAATTGAGCCATGATGTTCAATTGCTCGAACTTAAGGCATCCCACAATAATATAAAAAACATACTTTATCGCCTGCAGATGGTATCACTACCATTGTATTCCGAAACGATCTACCCTGATGCATACAGGGTGCTGCGCAACCAGATGGCGCTTATTGAAAGCGGACTTACCGAACTATTTTTCCTGGAGGGCCACTATCTCATACCTAAAGTAACAGAAGCACAAAACCAGATCAATGCAGGCGGTTAGTGAAATAGGATATGACGTAGAATTGCAACCGTTGCACAAAACAAACATGCTGTGCTATCATTGTGGCTTGCCATGTATCACCGATAGCATTGCTGTAGACGATAAAATATTTTGCTGTGAAGGTTGTAAACTCGTGTATGAGATCATCAATGAGAATGGCCTTTGCGATTATTATAACATACAATCGCATCCCGGGTTGTCACAAATAAAAGGCATCAGGTCTGATAAATATGCTTACCTGGATAATGAAGATATTGCAAAGCAACTATACAAGTTCACAAACGGTGACCACACCATTGTTACATTTTATATTCCTGGTGTTCATTGCAGTTCATGCATGTGGCTGCTTGAGCACCTAAGCAGGTTAAATAGTGGTATCAGCGAGAGCCGCCTCAATTTCAGCACTAAGGAAGTAACGATACACTTCTCGCGGAAGCAAACAAGCGTACGTAAGATAACGGAGTTGCTGACTGCAATTGGTTATGAACCATATATTAGCCTGGATGAAACAGACAAGAAAAAGGCAAAGACGTATAATAAG
>CAIJNJ010000365.1 GCA_903821975.1 uncultured Bacteroidota bacterium | reverse complement strand
CCAAGCGATTGTTTTGAAGCAGCTTATGAAGCAGTGCGCATTGCAGTGCAGCATATGACACCTGTAATACTGCTGAGCGACGGATATATAGCCAATGGCGCGGAGCCATGGCGCTACCCGAAGAGTACAGACCTTGCAGCAATAACCGTGAATTTTAAGAAAGAACTGGGCGCGGATGAAAAAACATTCCTGCCTTATCTACGGGACGAAAAGTTAGTGCGCCCATGGGCTGTACCCGGCATAGCCGGACTGGAACACCGCATAGGCGGGCTGGAAAAAGAAGATATTACCGGCAACATATCTTACGATGCGGAAAACCACCAGCACATGGTGAAGACCCGCGAAGCCAAGGTGGATATGATAGCCAACTACATACCATTACAAACACTGGACAGCGGACCTGAAAAGGGAGATGTGCTGGTACTGGGATGGGGATCGACCTACGGTTCTATAAAAAGCGCGGTTATGGAACTGCAGGCGCAGGGCAAGCAGGTAGCACATGCCCACCTGAGACATATGCGGCCATTCCCACGCAACCTGGGTGAAATACTACACAACTATAAAAAGGTGCTGATACCTGAAATAAATAACGGTCAGCTGATAAAAATTATCCGTGACAAATATCTTATAGACGCGGTAGGGTATAATAAGATAAAGGGCACGCCTATTACGCGCACAGAACTGGTAACGGCGATTGAGGAAGCGTTAGAAAGTTGATAATTTGACTGGTTGATAAGTAAATGGGGCGTACCGGAAGCGAACTTTATAATTTTTACTGCATACCGTATCAATAGTTAGGATTTACCCATTATGCTCCAACCCATTTCTGTTTTCTGGTTTCGGCGGGATCTTAGGTTGGCAGATAATGCGGGGCTATACCATGCTTTACGATCGGGAAACCCGGTACTGCCTGTCTTTATATTTGATACCAACATCCTAAACGAACTTGAAGAGAAACGCGACCGGCGCGTACATTTCATACACAATGCACTTGCCGCCATACAGGCAAACCTAGAAACAATAGGGAGTGCGTTTTACGTATTACACGGCACACCAACAGACTGCTTTAAACAACTAACGACTGAATACAATATCTCGGCGGTTTTCACCAATCATGACTATGAGCCCTATGCGCAGAAAAGAGATGATGAAATATCGGGATTTCTAGCAGAGAGAAACATTGCGCTGCTTTCTTATAAAGACCAGGTGATCTTTGAAAAGAATGAGGTGCTTAAGGATAATAATGAGCCTTATACGGTTTACACACCTTACGGCAAAAAGTGGAAAGCAAAACTGAATGGCTTTTACCTGCAACCGTATCCTACTGAAAAATATTTCCACAATTTCTATAAGCAAAACGCTAAGCCCCTTCCTTCACTGGCAGATATCGGTTTTATAGACGCACCGCCCGGTACGTTGCCCGCATTACTGGATGAAGAAATCGCAAGACACTATAATACTACCCGCGACTACCCCGCGATAAACGGCACTACAAAACTGAGCGTACACCTGCGTTTCGGGACCGTAAGTATACGGGAGATAGCGGGTAAGGCAAACACACTGAATGCTACCTTGCTCAATGAGCTGATATGGCGGGATTTTTACCAAATGATATTATGGCACTATCCGCACGTGGTAAACAGCTCGTTTAAAAAGGAGTATGACAACATTGTATGGCGGAATAATGAACGGGAATTTGAGCTATGGTGTACGGGACAAACCGGTTACCCGATAGTGGATGCCGGCATGCGGCAGCTAATTAAAACGGGCTATATGCACAACCGCGTGCGTATGAT
>CAIJNJ010000364.1 GCA_903821975.1 uncultured Bacteroidota bacterium | reverse complement strand
TTTTCATCATCTATAACAAGGATATTCTGAGCCATATGCAATAACTAGTATCGAAAGATACAAACTTAGTTATTAGCGCAAAAACATTTCTATACTACCAGTTCGCGATCAGGCGCAAACGGGGAAATAATGCTTCAGTGATGTACCATACCAGTTCCGAATTTGGCATCGTGTATCTTTTCAATCTTGTTACAAAATGAATACAGGAGTTTTGTATCAATATTGTCAGCATTCATATCCATCTGCATATTATGTTTGTCACGGGACAGGGAAAATTCTTTGACACCAAGGCATACCAGCAAATCTTCAAGATCGTATAGGGCTTTGTTCAGTTTGGTGTATTCTTCTTGTTTTATCGTTTTCATCTTTCATTCCTTTTATCAGGCTCTGTATATACAATATCAAATCACATGCCAATAGGATTTTTATATAGTATTAAAGGTTTGCAGGCATGTTATTTATGTTATGAATATTATAAAACAGCCAAAATGGAAAAAAGAGTATTGGGTGTAATATTGACCATACTGGGCGTAATAGGCCTTGTAACAGGCGCAACGAAGTTTGTAGCCCACAGCAACAGCAATTATGATATGAAGGCTATAGCTATGTACGGTATACTGGGGTTGATATTCTTCTTTGCCGGGATAGGCCTTATCCGCACTACCAGGGATCTACCCAATGGCTAAATGGTTATTAGCCTGGATTTTGGGTATCTCTTTACCCTATTTGGTCTGTTGTGGACTTAAGGGGTGCGAAGAAATAACGGTATTTCTTAACGATAGATATCTCGCCTGTGGCCTATATGGTGAATATCCACGATCCTGATCGTGTCATCGATCGCATATAGTATCCGGTAATCTCCGACACGTACACGCCAAAGATCCTGTTTATTATTTACAAGCTTTTTACAACCTTCCGGTCGGGGGTTATTGGCAAGGCTATCTATCTTTCTGGCAATGGAAGTGGCTATATGAACAGGTAACTTTCTAAGCTCTCTTCCTGCTGACGGCTTTACGACTATTTGATACATTAATCTTGCCTTCTTTTATCAGTTCAGATTTGAGGGATTCCCAGGGAATGCTTTTTTCATCTTTTCTGGATTCTGCAATTATAAGGTCCATCAGGTCTTCAATAGCGCTGTCATCATATTTAGCAATGCCCTTCAGGTCTATCTGAGCATAGCGCCTCTTTTTTGTTTCATCTGTAACAAAACTTACACCCTTCATAAACTTTACTTTTTACAAATTTAATCATTTATATTTATTGAATGTACATTTAGTAAATCGAATTGTCATACCCAAACAATGCTGATAAAATGAAAAGAACAATTTATTTGCTGCTTTTTAACCTTATTGCACTATCCTCTTATTCTCAGGTAGTCGCTATACAAAATGACAGGGGAAATATACTCTACGTTGGTATTCAAAATCCATTAACTGTTGCAGTAGAGAATTACCCATCTGCTTCCATTGATCTTACAACTAATAATGGGAAGATATCAAAGATTGGTGTCGGTCATTTTTCTATTACCCCTGCCAAGGTTGGATTATCTAGTATATACGTTTATAGGTATGCTTCAAAAGAAACAATATTTATTGACAGTATGTTCTTCAGAGTTAAAAGACTGCCAGTGCAGGTGTCCTTTATGGGCAAGACTAGCGGGGAAATTGCGGCCATCTCTGTGTATAGAGGCCTAACTCCTTCAGCTTATGTCTACGGATTGGATATGGATGCAAAACTCTTAATTATCAAGTTTACGATTGTTTTAAAAAGAGGTGGACAAACGATATTTACGAGAACTTTAGAGGATAGAAATGGGCCAAGATTTGACGAAACAACAAAGATTTTTTTCAAAACACTTAAGGACGGAGATAAACTTTCCTTTACAGATATAGTATGTAAAGACACAGATGGCAGCGACCGTAATTTAGAAGGAATCGACCTTACAATAATTGATGCTGAGGGTTTGAAAAGTATAGGTATGCCTCGAACGGTTATCGACCCTATAACAGGTGTAGAAAAAAGTTATTAAAGATTAACCCCTACACCTCTTCCTTCTTAGGTACCGTACCGAATACGATATCCCATAATACAGAGCTTACGCCAAAGCCTTTTTCGGGGGCTTTGTAGTGGTGCAGGTGATGGTTGCGCCACAGGGCTTTCATAAATTTAGGCGGGGCAAATGCATGTATGGCGTAGTGCATAGAACCATATACTATGTAGCCAAACAGGAAGCCGGGGAAGAAAGACAAGGCCTTCCATGAAATGATAGAGTACATGATATAAAAGATAAGGCTTGCCAATATAAGGCTGGGTACAGGCGGCATGAACAGGCGCTCTTTATCACGCGGATATTCGTGGTGCACGCCATGCATGGTATACACAAATTTCTTTGCACGCGGGCTTTCTACGTACATGTGGAACAGGTAACGGTGCATCAGGTATTCGAAGAAGGTCCAGAAAAGAGTACCGGCCAGGAAAAGCAGCACTTCCATGCCGGCCGAAACACCTTTATGGGTAGCTCCGTAATACAGCATGAAAGTAATAACAGGAAAATACATACAGTAAACGACAACCGGATGCGTTTTGGTCATCATTTCCATATAGTCGTTCCTGAACAGCCTGGCCTGGCCTTTATTCTTTATTTTGTCGAACTCCATACTGAATTAATTCATAGACCCTGTTTTGCAGTAAAAGTTAAAAGGGCGTACAAAAATAATGAATTAGTCATTTAGCTTATCATCGTTATCATCCTCGTCCATAAGGAATTGTAACGCGTTATTCTTCTTCTCGATCACCTTATCCATCCATAACAGCAATGCCGGTAACAAAACAAGGTTGGTAACCATTGCCAATAATAATGTGATAGACGTTAAATACCCCAGCGATTTCGTGCCATCGAACTGCGATAATATAAATACGCTGAAACCGGCAATAAGGATCAGTGACGTATAAATAATACTCAGTCCGGTATCATGAATGGTCCTGTGCACGGTGTTGGCTATACTATCATCGTGCCGTACCAGTTCCTGCTTAAAATTGACCAGGAACCTGATGGTTACATCTATAGTTATACCCAGAGCTACGCTGAATACAAGTACTGTGGACGGCTTGATACGTATACCCATCCAGCCCATAAGACCTGCCGTAATGAGCAGGGGAACTATGTTTACCACAATGGAAATGAGTAATATTCTCCACGAACGGAACAACAAGATCATACAACTAAATATAATAATAAAAGCGAGTATGAGACTGTCGCGAAGGCTGTTTACGATGAACTTGCTACCCTCAAGAAAGGTGATACTGGTACCTGTATAGGTGACATGGTACTTGTTGCTGTCGAAAAGACTGTTTACCTGCGGTCTGATGCTGTCTATCAACCCGGGCAGGCGGCGCGAACCTATATCTGCCATGCTCACGCTGATACGGGCTTTTTGCTTGGTGCTGTCTATGAATGAGTGCAGCAGCTTATTGAACATGCTGTTATTATCGCCCTTGTTAGTGCGCAGGTAAGGCATAATGAACGCTGCCTGTATCATATCAGCCGGCACCTGGTAGTTGGCTGTATCGCCACCAAAATAGGCTTGGTTGGCAAATTTGATGCCTTCTGTAATAGCCAGTGGCCGTCCGATCTCGGGATATCTCTGTAATGAATCCACTAATTGGTCCATTTTGCCCAGCACTTCAAGCGACAGCACCCCGTTTTTCCTTTTGGTATCTACAACGATCTCCAGTGGCATCACACCCTTGAAATTGCTCTCGAAAAATTTCAGGTCCATGAAGACTTTGTCCGATTTGGGGAGATCGTCTACAATATGGGCATCATTGCGCAGGCGTAACAACCCCAGAACAGAGAATACACAAACCGCAATTGTGAATGAATATATTGATACCCGGTGGCCAAATACCCAGTTAGTGATACGGGTAAGGAGCCGGTTTATCCAGCCATTTTCAAGGTAGCTTGTGTGCTTTACATTGGGCGGGGGTAAAAAACTGAAAAACGCAGGAATGAAAACGAGGGATATGAAAAACAACCCCAGGATATTGATACCGGCAACTAGGCCAAACTCCTTAAGCAAAGTACTTTTGGTGAAAAAGAATACCCCAAAACCAATAGCCGCGGTAAGGTTAGTAAAGAAGGTAACGATACCCATCCTGTCTACCATTCGTAGCAGGGATTTCATTTTATTGGGGTTCTTATAATATTCATAATGGTACCTGTTGAGCAGGTATACACAGTTGGGGATGCCTATGACCACAACCAGGGGGGGGATGAGTGCAGTAAGTATGGTGATCTTATAACCCAGCAATACTATAGTACCCATAGACCATACCACACCTATAGCCACCACCAGCATTGAAGACAGCACAGCGGTAAATGAACGGAAGAACAGCGCCAGAATTACAGCAGTAAGCACAAAAGACAGCACGAGAAACAAACGCATTTCAGACTGTACCTTCAACGCCATTTCTGTGCGTATAAGCGGAAGCCCCGAATAATGCATCTGTATATTATGTTTTTGCCCGAAAGCGTCGCCTAATTCCAGGATCCGGTTGATAACATCTGCCCGCACCTTTGAGTTGAGCGCATTCTTGCTGATGCGCACGGCCATCATGTAAGCCGGGGTATCTTTATTATTATACAGGAACCCTTTATAAAAAGGAAGGTTAAGAAATGTTTGTTTGATACTGTCAATGCTCGCAAACGGTGGGTCGCCGGCGATCGGTGATACCTTCAGTTTTTGGGTCGCAGTGTCTTTTACTAAGGTGATGGCTCCGGGTATGCTCAATACATTCTCTACAGAATCTACTTTTGCTACCTGGCGGGCAAGTACCGCATAATCATTAAAAAAAGCCGGGGAGAAGAAGTCTTTGGTCTGTACCCCTATCACCAGCAGGTTACCATCTTCCCCAAACTGCTTCCTGAAATTCTGGTATTCTATATATTTAGGGTTATCGGTGGGTACGGCACTGGTGAATTCGTAACTGATCTTTACCTGTGAGGCGAAATAACCCATTATGGCAGTATCTGCCAATAGTAAAATGAGCAGAACTATTCGGTATTTTATTATAAACGCGGCTATATTATGCCACATGAAATGCAGGTTGTGGTTAAAAACCGTAAAAATACTAAAAGGTGAGGGATTAGCTACCGTTTAAGAATATCAATATATTAGGTAAGTCAAAGGTTAAAAGTCAAAAAGCCAAAGGATAAGTAAGATAACCAATAATAATATCATCACATTGTAAAATACCTAATGGGAAGAATGCTTATGTAACGGCTCTTATAAGTCCACTTATCAATTACACCAATTAAATTATCTTTGCCAATCTTTTCAAACCATAATTTTTCACTCAATACTTTATACTTTTTTATGAATTTATTTTCCATTCAGAACGAAGAATTTACTCACAGGCATATAGGCCCTAACGAGGAGGATACAAAAAAAATGCTGGATACGATAGGTGTAGAAAGCATGGACGAACTGATAAAGCGTACCGTGCCTGCGTCTATTCGTATGGATCATAAGCTGCGTATCCCTGAAGGTGTAAGCGAAGCAGAATACCTGTATGACCTGAAGGAAACATCTTCTAAAAACAAGCTTTATAAAAACTACATAGGGCAGGGCTACTACGATACGCATACACCAAGCGTGATACTGCGCAACATCTTTGAGAACCCGGGATGGTATACACAGTATACTCCTTACCAGGCCGAGATAAGCCAAGGCCGCCTGGAAAGCCTGCTCAATTTCCAGACCATGGTAAGCGATCTTACCGCGTTGCCTATTACCAATGCTTCCCTGCTGGATGAAGCTACAGCAGCAGCAGAGGCGATGAACATGTTCTTTCACGCACTCAATAAAGATCACGACAATCCCACACGCCCGAAATTCTTTGTGGACCATGAGGTTTTTGCACAGACAAAAGATGTGGTTGCTACCCGCGCTGCTCCGCTTGGTATACAGGTGGTATATGGCGACTACCGTGTAGCAGACCTTGACACCACTTATTTTGGTGCCCTGATCCAATATCCTAACGGTAATGGGGATGTGGAAGATTACCGCGGTTTTATAGCGACAATGCATGAAGCAGGTGGGTATGTGGCCATGGCTACCGACCTGCTGGCGCTTACACTCCTTACCCCTCCGGGCGAAATGGGTGCGGATGTTGCCCTGGGTACAGCACAGCGTTTTGGTGTGCCACTGGGTTATGGCGGGCCACACGCAGCGTTCTTTGCCACAAAAGATGAATTTAAACGTCTCATACCCGGCCGTATCATAGGCATCAGTATTGATGCAAATAACGGCCGCGCGCTTCGCATGGCTTTGGGCACACGTGAGCAGCACATTAAAAGAGAAAAAGCAACTTCAAATATTTGCACGGCACAGGCATTGCTTGCAAACATGGCCGCTATGTATGCCATATACCACGGACCTGATGGATTGAAAAACATATCAAAACGTGTTGCAGCGCTTACACATGCGTTAGCCGGCGCGCTGACCGATGCCGGCGTAAAACTGCACAGCAAAACATACTTTGATACAGTAACTATAATAGCAGATGACGCAGCTAAGATCCGCAAGACAGCTGAGACGAAGGGTATCAACTTCTGTTACCAGGCAAATAATCGCGTAAGCATTTCTCTTGATGAAACCACTACCACGCGCGACGTGTTTGATATCATCAGCGTTTTCACAGACCCTAACCAGCCATCCGGCTTTAATATTGATGAGAATATCGCGCTTACCCATATTCCTACTGCGCTTACCCGCACCAGCGACTTCCTGAAACAACAGGTATTCAACAGCCATCACAGCGAAACACAGATGATGCGCTATATAAAGATGCTTGAGAATAAAGACCTGAGCCTGAACACAAGTATGATATCACTTGGCTCATGCACTATGAAGCTCAATGCAGCTACGGAAATGATGCCGCTGAGCTGGGCACACTGGAGCAAGATGCACCCGTTCGCTCCCGTTAACCAGGCCGAGGGTTATCTGCAGATCGTAAAAGAACTATCTGACTACCTGTGCGAAATAACTGCTTTTGACGCCTGTAGCCTGCAGCCAAACAGTGGTGCGCAGGGCGAGTATGCCGGCCTGCTGGCCATACGCGGCTACCACGAAAGCCGTAAGGAAGGCCACCGTAATGTGATACTGATACCCATATCCGCACATGGTACCAACCCGGCAAGTGCTGTGATGGTAGGCTACAAAGTGGTTGTGGTAAAAGCACTGGATAACGGATATATAGATGTACATGACCTGAAAGCAAAAGCGGAACAGCATGCCGCTAACCTTGCCGGTATCATGATCACGTATCCTTCCACTTATGGTATTTACGAAGAGTCTGTAAAGGACATTACCAAGATCGTACACGAACATGGTGGACAGGTATACATGGACGGTGCCAACATGAACGCCCAGGTAGGACTTACAGCTCCCGGCCTTATTGGTGCTGATGTGTGCCACCTGAACCTGCATAAAACATTCTCAATACCGCACGGTGGCGGCGGACCTGGGATGGGCCCGATTTGCGTAAAGAAGCACCTGGAGCCATTCCTGCCCGGCCATGTATTTAATAACAGTGCAGATCAGGCACAGGCTGTCTCTGCTGCACCTTATGGCTCGGCAAGCATACTGCTGATATCTTATGCATATATCCGTATGCTGGGAGCGGTAGGTGTGCGCAAGGCTACAGAATATGCCATACTGAATGCAAACTACATGCGCTCGCGCCTGCAGGATGATTTTGATATCCTTTATACCGGCCATGGCGGCACTACCGCGCATGAATTTATCGTAGACCTTCGTCCTTATAAAAAGAGCGCTGATATAGAAGCGGAAGATATTGCAAAGCGCCTTATCGACTACGGCTTCCATGCGCCTACCATGAGCTTCCCTGTAGCCGGCACGCTGATGATAGAGCCTACCGAGAGTGAGGATAAAGCAGAGCTGGACCGTTTCTGTGATGCAATGCTGGGTATACGCGAGGAGATACGCGCCATAGAAGAAGGCCGTGCAGACAGGCAGGACAACGCACTGAAAAACGCACCCCACACACAGGCAGTTATCACTGCCGATGAGTGGAACCATAAATACAGCCGCCAGCAGGCAGCCTTTCCGCTGCCTTATGTGAAGCACAATAAATTCTGGCCAAGCGTATCGCGTGTGAACAATACCTACGGCGACCGCAACCTTGTATGTACTTGTGAGCCTACAGAATCTTATGCGGAAGCGTAATTAATTTGAAAATTAGACAATTTGAGAATTTGAAAATGAACCCTGCTTTGTGGCAGGGTTTGTTTATTTTAGGTGCTAATATCTTGTTTGGAAATGAAATTGCTAAGAATAGTTGCGCTGACAATGCTACCTATAATGTCGTATGCTCAAACTTTGAGTATGATCAGTGATCTTGATCGTCGCCATCAGAATTGTCTGGATAAGGGACAACAAATGCAGTCTTGCTCAAGGTTGTATTACCTCCAAATGGACAGTGTATTAAATATGGCGTATAACAATCTGAAATTATCGCTTTCTTCAAATGATAGGCTAGTTCTTAAAAAAGAGGAAATCAATTGGTTGAAAAAAAGAGACAAATATTTTAAGAATCAAGTAAAAGAGTTTCAACAGAAATTAAAATCAGGCGAATGGGGACCCGACATGTTTATGATAGTATATGATAACGATGCAGAATTTATAAAGGAAAGAAACATTGTTTTGATAAATAGAATATCGAAAGCCAGGGACCAGCAAAAGTAGAATATTATTAAAACGCCTTCCCCGAGGTTCCGTTAATAAGTGCTCTCTTGACAAAAGGAAGTACAATTGCAGTTTTTAGAAAGGCGGATGTGATCCAGCCTTTACCAAAGTTATTCTGTACAAACCTGCCGAGGGTTATGCGTTTAGAGAAAATGTTGTGCCATTTCGTTATGTAGGATTTCTCCATTTCGATGCGGGTGATACGGCCCTGCAAAAAATCATCAACAAACCCGCCGGCAATTTTTGCAGCGTGCAGTGCCATGCTCATACCATTACCGCATAGTGGTGTTATCATACCTGCGGCATCGCCCAGCAGTAGCACATGCTGCTCCATTTGGGCTTTTTTCTCAAAACTTATCTGGGAAATAGTTACCGGGGCGTCATACAGAAACTCGGCATCAGTGAATACTTTATACAGTACGGGGTTTTGCATAACTACTTGCTGCTCCAGTTTTTTAAGATCATTGCCGCTTTTGTGCAGGCTGGCTGCAGTAGTGAGGTAGCAAATACAAGTTTTCCCATCTTCTACCTGCGATATTCCGCAATAACCATTCGGGAAGTTGTGCAGCCCCACCACATCATCCGGCCATGGATAACTGATGTGGTATTTTACGGCTATGTAATTATTGAGGGCATTGTTTTTCTCTGCTATGAATGGGCGGTGCCATTTCACATCTATGTTGCTGCGCTTACCCCATGAACCGCAGACCACTTTTGCAGCATAAACCCGGTCTTTTGCTTTGACCGTGAACAGGCCATCTTCCCATTGCACATCATCTGCTTTAGTTTTCGTAAGCAGGGTGGCGCCGGTTTCTTGCGCCAATGCTGCAAGCGCAGCGTCCAGTTTATACCTGCTTATACCAAAACCGCCCTGTGGTAATTGTGCATTTAATTCATTGCCTCTTGTATCCGTCACCTGTAGCTTATTGATCACAGGCAGGTGCATATTATCTACAGGTATACCGAGGCTCTCGAGGAATGGCTTGCTTTCCATGCTGATGTACTCACCACATACCTTATGTCTCGGGTAGGTTTCTTTTTCCAGTACCAGCACTTTGTATTTCTTTTTGCCCAGCAGAATAGCCAGCGATAAGCCTGCAAGGCCACCGCCGATTATGACTACATCATATGTTTCGCTGCTATTCATTTTCTACACAGACCAGGTACCGGAAAGCCCAGTGCCATTGTATATTATGTTTTGCAAGATCAGCACCGGATAGTATTCTCGTCCAGTCGTTTTTCCGGAATGAGCGTGCCACAGATAGCGGTGCATCATTCTTTACCAGGTAGGACTTTGAAAAAAGCCGGGTAACTATTTTGATAAAATGATATGCCAGCGGGTGCCGGTGCAGATCATTAATAAAAAAACCAAGCCTGCTGTTTTCCTTCAGCCACTGAAGCTGGGTGATAAGTTCCTCGTCAGTGAAATGATGACAGAATAATGAGGAGAAAATAACATCAGGTTTACCACCCTGCCATTTTACGGTGCGGTAGTCACTGCATATCCATTCCATATCCGCGCCCCTGTTTTTCCGCGCATAGTCTATACATTCTGCTTTTATATCCACCCCGCTCAGTGACGCTTTCCTGTTTTTTTTATTAAGGTAATTTTGAAGTGCGAATAAGTTGTCGCCGCCACCGCAGCCTATCTCGGCGATGGTAAGTACATGTGTCGCCGGTACTTTGTTAAGGAACCAATTTATCCCTTTGCAGGTAATATTATGACCGCCCAGAAAAGTGTTCAATACGTTGAGCTCATGCAGGTTTGTGTGCAGATCGTGCGCGGGGATATTATCGTTATCCAGCAGCTCCTTTTCATATGATCTCACTTTCAGGCTCATACAGCGGTCATGATTAGGCTTTCCATGGTGAGGCCGGGACCAAAAGCAGCGGCGAAAATATGACCATCTTCATTGGCAGGTAATGTCTCCCACAAATTTTTCAGCACAAATAATATAGTGGCAGAAGACATATTGCCGTAGTTCTTCAGTATATCATAAGACACAGCAAGATCATCGCCTGTAAGCCCGAGCCCTTTTCCAAGCGCTTCCAGTATCCTTTTCCCCCCGGGGTGAATGCAATAGTATTTTACCGTATCATCTGCAAACCCCGACTTTGCTATAGCCCGGTCTTTCAGCGACGCTATATCTGCGCGGAACAGCTCGGGCACATCGGCATCTAAGGTCATTACAAAACCGGTCGAGGAGAGGTGCCACTGCATGCTGTCCTTCGCTTCTTTCATTATTTCAGAATAAAAGCTGTCCAGCCTTATTCCTTTATGTGGATCATCATCACTACAAATAATTGCGGCTGCAGAGCCATCGCCAAATAATAATGGTGCAGTTATAGAATCCTGTGAAAATGTTTTCTGGAAATGCAGGCTGCAAAGCTCTGTGCATACAAGCAATACTTTAGAGCCGGGATGAGCGAGCACAATATCATTTGCCATTTTAAGCCCATGAATTGCTGCATAACAGCCCATAAAGTTTATAGCGGTGCGTGTGGTGTTTGAGTTAAGCCCCATTGCTTCCATCAACTCCAGCTCCAACCCGGGGGCGCTCATACCTGTGCAGCTCACTGTGATGAGGTGCGTGATCTCACTCTTATCTATTATGCCATCTATGCATTTTTCTGCACAGCGCAATGACAAAGGCATAGCATGCATTTTAAACCAATGCATGCGGTATTCCAGGTTAGGGAAAGGTTCCAGGTCGCGCGACTTTGGGAAAAACTGCCACTCATTTATTGGAAGTGTAAAATCGGGTATCACGGAATACCGTGTTTCTATGCCACTGTGTTTGTATAAATAATTGAGTATCCTGCTTTCTTTTTCACCCGCATTGTAAGCCCCGTCCATAAACTCCAGCAAATGTTGCTGTGTGTGTTTATAAGCAGGTACTTCGGTAGATATCGATATGATCTTGGCCACGTATATTTATTTATATATCAGTAATGTCTCATTACTTAATATTAGCAATAAAAAATCATACCCGTTGCAGGGAAACAGCTATTAATGCCGATAATACGGGAAAATAAATGCCCAAATGGTATTGGGCATTTATTTATGAGCTTATGTTACCTATTTGAGTTGAAGTTTACACCATATTCCCCGTAAGCACTTTCACCCCGGCTATTTCTCTTACAGCATCAGCAATTGCCTTTGCATCATAGCCACATTCGCGGTGCAGTTCTTCAGGTTTGCCGTGTTCTACTATACGATCTGGAATGCCCAGTATCTTTACCTCAGGTGTGTAATTGTTTGCCGCCATGAATTCCAGTATAGCGCTGCCAAAGCCGCCAACAATTGTGCCATCTTCAACAGTCACAATTTTGTTGAAACGCTGGGCTATTTCGTGCAGCATCAGTTCATCCAGTGGTTTTACAAAGCGCATATCATAATGTGCGGGGTACAGGTCTTCTTCTGCAAGCATTTTGCAGGCAGCTACGGCAAAATTACCGGGATGGCCTATGGTGAGTATGGCCACTTCCTGCCCATCACATATTTTACGACCGGTACCGGTCTCTATCTTTTCGAAAGGAGTGCGCCATTGCGGCATTACCCCTTGCCCGCGCGGGTAGCGTATCACATATGGGGCATCTGTTTCCGGGAGTTGTGCGGTATACATAATATTGCGCAATTCCGATTCATTCATCGGCGCGCACACGATCATATTCGGTATGCAGCGCATAAAAGCAAGGTCATATGCGCCATGGTGTGTAGGTCCGTCATCACCTACAAGTCCGGCCCTGTCAAGACAGAAGATGACCGGTAATTTTTGAATGGCAACATCATGTATCACCATATCATACGCGCGCTGCATGAACGAGCTGTAGATATTGCAGAACACCTTTAACCCCTGCGTGGCCATGCCTGCGCTTAGTGTTACGGCATGTTGCTCGGCAATGCCCACGTCTATCGCACGGTCGGGCATAAGGTCCATCATAAATTTCATAGAGCTGCCCGATGGCATCGCGGGCGTGATACCCATAATAAGCGGGTTCTTTTCAGCAAGCTCCACTATTGTATGCCCGAAAACATCCTGGTACTTAGGCGGCTCGGGAACGGTAACTATTTTTTTGTTGATCTTACCGGTTATCTTATCAAAAGTGCCGGGTGCATGCCACAGTGTCTGGTCTTTTTCAGCAAGGTCAAAGCCCTTGCCCTTTACCGTTTTTATATGCAGCAGCTTAGGGCCGGGTATATCATGCAGGCCTTTCAGTGTCTCGGTAAGTTTCAGCACATTATGCCCGTCTATAGGCCCGAAGTAACGAAGACCAAGTGCTTCGAAAAGGTTACTGCTCTTGGAAACAACCCCCTTGATCCCCGCTTCGATCTTTGATGCAAATCTCTGGAAGTCCTTGGTTGGCAATTTGCCCAGCACCTTCCACACATCATCGCGAAACCGGTTGTAAGAATGGGAAGTGGTAATATCGGTCAGGTATTCTTTTAGCCCCCCTACATTGGGGTCTATAGACATATTATTGTCGTTAAGTATTATCAGCACATTGGCATTGCTCACGCCGGCATGGTTCAGCGCTTCAAAAGGAAGGCCTGCGGTCATAGCGCCATCACCGATCACGGCAATATGCTTGCGGTCATTGTCTCCTTTATACTTAGAGGCAATGGCCATACCCAAAGCTGCTGATATGGAAGTGGACGAATGACCGACACCGAATGCATCATAAATGCTCTCGCCACGCTTAGGGAAACCGCTGAGGCCACCGTATTTGCGGTTGGTATGAAACACTTTGCGCCTGCCGGTAAGTATCTTATGGCCATAAGCCTGGTGGCCTACGTCCCATACAAGCTGGTCATCGGGAGTATTGAATACATAATGCAGTGCCACAGTAAGCTCCACCACGCCAAGGCTGGCACCAAAATGCCCGCCATGAATGCTCACACAGTCCACAATAAACTGCCGTAATTCATCACAGACCTGCTGAAGCTGGTTTTTATCCAGCTTTTTAAGGTCATCCGGAGTATTGATCTGGCTAAGTAACGGCCCTGCTGCTATTTCTTCCATTCACTAAATTGAGTAATAACTTACAAAAATAAATAAAATAATAACGTTCACGCCCATATGCGTAAAACTGTTGATTAATTTAAGCAATAATTAAGCCAATATGCCGCTATAAGTTACCTTTGCAGCCTGTTCCCGCTATCTATCGGGTTAATTATTGTTAAAATGAAGTATTTCCGTTCATATCCCTGGGGTTTGCAGTTATTGTTGTTCATCCTCATGGTTTTTACGCTTATGTCGAGCGCAGGGGTGATGATACTGCTGGTGCTCACCAAAATGACCGGTTTTTTGCCCGCACAACTGGCAACTATCGGGCCCGATAGCCCGGCTGCGTTAGTGAATGTTGGTATAATGGTGCAGGGCATACAAAGCATATTTATTTTCATATTGTCTGCGTGTTTGTTCGCTTACCTCAGCACACCCCGACCGGCCCAGTATTTAGGATTAAGGGCGCCCGGCAAAAATATCCAGGTCCTGTTGGTCATATTCATCATGCTGGGGGCTACTCCCGTTTTGCAAATGATTGAAGGTCTTATCAGCACCATAAACTTTGGCCCTAAGATAAAGGCCGCCCAGGAAGCAAGTGATAATATGTTCAACGCATTTCTGAATATGCCATCGTTCGGCAGCTTCATTAAGGTATTTGTCATCATGGCCATCATCCCTGCTTTTGGCGAAGAATTGTTTTTCCGCGGGGTATTGATGCGGTTTGCAAAACAGCGCAGCCGTAATATGTTGTTCCCCATCTTATTTACTGCAGTAGTATTCGCTTATTCCCACTCCAATATTTACGGGTTTGTATCTATTTTCTTTGCCGGCATACTGTTGGCGGTGATCTATAATCTTACCGGTTCCATCTGGTGCAGTATAGTAGGGCACCTGTCTTTTAACGGTATACAAGTGATACTTTCTTACATGAGCAATCATAATGCCGCGGTGAAAGACTTTATGGCCAAGAACACTGTTCCGTATTATCTTGTAATAGCCGGGGCAATAGTATTTTGTGCATCATTTTACCTGCTTTTGAAAAATAAAACACCATTACCGGCAAACTGGTCAGATAATTTTACAAGGGAAGAACTTTCTCAAACAGACCTAACTTAGTTATATGGCATTGAACCTGCCCACATTTTTTAAACGCCTGGCCAGCTCTATAGTTTTTGTAGCTATAATGCTTACGGGCCTGCTATGGAATGAATGGGCGTTTATGGTACTGATCTGTCTTATTGAGGTGCTATGTCTCCGCGATTATTTCAGGCTGGTGCAAAAGGTGGATAAAGAAGCATACTGGCCCGCATGGCTGCCTGTAGTGATGCAACTGATAGCGTTGATCCTCATCTTCCTTTTTTCCGCAAAGATGAATGAACTATTGCCCGGTATTTCACGTATCGTTTTCATTGTATTGCCTATTATTCCTGCTATCCTTCTTTTAAGCGGGGTTCTGTCTAAAAAGAATTCATTCCTCGCATTGTTACAATCGGCAGGGGGCATATTATACATCACCGTGCCTATGTTGCTGCTGCTGAACATGCACGTTTATGATTTTGTTTTGCCGATGGCGGTGATATTTATGATCTGGTCAAACGATACGATGGCGTACCTCGTG
>CAIJNJ010000363.1 GCA_903821975.1 uncultured Bacteroidota bacterium | reverse complement strand
AGCATATAATGGAGCTGTCGTAATTTTTCAGGTATTTGTATACTATACCAAGGTTGATATACAGTATAGCGATCCTATCCTGCTTTTTTAATTCTTTATACAACATAAGCGCTCTGCTATAACTCTCAAGCGCCTCGGGGTATTTTAGCTGCTGCTCAAAAACGACCCCTTTATTGTTTGCACAATCGGCCAGTATAAATGTGTCGTTTATAGCGGTGCCGATCTTTTCGGCTTCATCGTATTTCGCAAGTGCTTTTTGGAAGTCTTTGGATTCGGCATATAAGGCCCCAATATTTTTTATGCACTCCGCAACGCTCTTTTTATCACCAAGTTCTTCTGAAATTGAGATCGCTTTTTCATATGCTTTCAGCGCTTCTACTGTTTTCCCGATATTACAGTAGTCGTTCCCGAGGTTATTGTAAATGATCTTTTCAACGTTTTTGTCTTTTTGATCTGTTGCAGTTTCCAGCCGATCCTGCAGCATTTTAATAGATTCATCATAATCCCCCTTTTCATACAGATCTATACCCTTCTGAAGCATGCTATCCTTTTTGCGCGGATCGTCTGCATGCAAAGTGGTGCAAAAGAGTAAAGAGATCAGCAATAGAACGCATCTCATTTTCATAATATTATTATTGCCTTTATTTTATAAAAATATCCATTTTTTATAAGAAAGTCAATGCCATAACAGTATTAATGTATTTAAATATGAAGCCGGGTTGAAATATTTAAATACAACTAAAGTGGTATTGTACCAGAGTCGCAGCCAGACTACGTTTGTACCGTTCCTCTTTATTCTGCAAACGATCGCCGGGGTAAGGCATTACTAATTTCTCAAAACAACTGAAATGAAAAAGATCCTTACCCTTATGGCATGTGCCATGTGCATTGTGCTGAGTGTGTCTGCACAAACCTCCAAAACCGGTGAAAGTGCCAAACAAACAAAGAAACACAGGCATTTATTTTCAGGAGATGGCCCACGCGTTGGTATGAACGAATATGGCGCGGGTATAGATTATCATCATTCAATTATTGACAAAAAAGTATTGCAGAACCCGGGTGTAGCAGTGCCGGTATATACCAATGAACATTACTACAGCAATGCATTCGGTATCAACCAGACAGACCATATGTCGCTCATAGGTGGATTTATAACCGCCAATGATTCAAAAATTATTTTGGGTGATGTGATCAATATGGAGCTTGCCTACGGTCATATCAGTACAAATAATAAAAGCCAGGCAGACCGGTACCTGTTCAATCACGGATCATCATGGTTTGTGCTCGATTATGAACTGGGCGCCGGGATGATGACGAATTTTAACCCTAAGCAACAATACGGTATAAATTTTGTGTTTTTAAGAGGGACGTTAGACAGATCATATCCTACCAATGCCGGCGGGCGTGCAAACAGTTATACAGAATTCAGGTACCGGTATAAGAGAATACTCAGCGAACTGACCCTGGAGGGGCCGGGGTTTGGGCTTGGCGGCCTAAAACATCCGGAGATACTTGGGCTTTCGTGTAAGTTGTTACAAAGGCATACAAGCCAGTCTAAATACATATTCGCACAATATTTAGGGCTGGGTATGGAGTATATGAATGTAAATAACAGCTACACAGGCGGTGCAACCGACCACTTACATATGTTCAATCTCAGGATATCCTGCGGATACATTTTCTAAGACATTTTCATAATTAAAACATACATATGAAAACTAAAAATTTACAGTTCGGACGAATGATCAAAGTAATTGTCGTTTCCACTTCGGCACTATTAATGTGTTCACATTTATATGCACAACAATACACTGTACAGGAAACTCAAAAAGTGGGCATCAAGGCAGATAGCCTGGAAGTTGCCGGCATTACAATGTATATAGAGTTTATCCTGAAACAGGACTCAAAACTATATTATGACGGCACAGCAATATTTAAGACAGAGCAAGCCGTTTTAAATGACAAGATAAAAAACGGCACTGCCGCTAATACACAACTTGCGAATTTTGACGCTATGTCTACAAGAACACAGCTAAGCCACCTTGATCTTTATTCTTCTCTTTACGGAGATGTATTATTCAAAGGGCCAATACTGGGAGAAACAGCAGACAACCGCAAAAAGAAAGTAACCTGGAAAGACCAAGAATATAAGCTGAGTTCAGATTCAAGAAGTAAATTCAAAGCCTTGAATGATGACCTGGATGCGGCACAAGAGAGCCTGAAACGCGAACAGGATCTGTATAATAAGCTTTATAAGTAAACACAACGGTGTACATCATAAAAGAAGGCGCTATATGCGCCTTCTTTTATGTACATCTTACGTGCATTAAAACTCTGCATTTTTTGGTGTGCGCGGGAATGGTATTACATCGCGGATGTTGGTCATACCGGTAACAAATAATACCATGCGCTCAAAGCCGAGCCCGAAGCCCGCATGTGGCACTGTGCCAAACTTACGGGTATCGAGATACCAATACATCTCTTCTGCGGGTATGTGCATCTCGTGCATTCGCTGTGTGAGCTTGTCAAGGCGCTCTTCTCTTTGTGAGCCGCCCACGATCTCGCCGATACCGGGTGCAAGGATGTCCATTGCGGCAACGGTTTTGCCGTCATCGTTCTGGCGCATGTAGAACGCTTTTATCTCCTTCGGGTAGCCTGTTACGATCACCGGTTTCTTAAAGTGCTTTTCCACAAGGTAGCGCTCATGCTCACTCTGCATATCTATACCCCAGCTCACATCATACTGGAATTTTTTCTTTTTGTATGCAGGCGATTCAAGCAGAATATTTATAGCCTCGGTATAGGTAATGCGTTCAAATTTGTTGTTGAGCACAAACTCCAGTTTTTCCATGAGCGGCATATCGCTGCGCTCGTTCATTGGCTTTTGCTTTTCTTCGTCTACAAGGCGCTGCGCAAGGAATTCAAGGTCTTCGCGATTGTGCTCCAGTGTATAGCCGATCACGTATTTCAGCAGGTCCTCAGCGAGGTCCATGTTGTCGTAAATGTCATTGAATGCAA
This sequence comes from uncultured Bacteroidota bacterium, assembly GCA_903821975.1. Classification (GTDB taxonomy): domain Bacteria; phylum Bacteroidota; class Bacteroidia; order Chitinophagales; family Chitinophagaceae; genus Nemorincola. Next base: position 4,104 of record CAIJNJ010000363.1, on the reverse strand, counting down.
CTTCAGGCTCTATCATCCAGAACTCGGCAAGGTGGCGGGCGGTGTTAGAATTCTCGGCACGGAAAGTAGGGCCGAAAGTATATACCTCACTAAATGCCATAGCACCCAACTCTGCTTCCAGCTGGCCGCTTACGGTAAGGTTTGTGGCTCGGCCGAAAAAGTCCTCTTTGAAGTCGATAGTACCGTCTTCATTATGCGGTGCATTATCAAACGGCAGTGTAGTTACCTTGAACATTTCACCGGCACCCTCTGCATCTGATGCGGTGACGATAGGTGTATGCAGGTATACAAAACCACGGTCGTTAAAAAATTTATGTATCGCATATGCCAATGTGTGGCGCACACGAAACACGGCGCCGAACGTATTGGTACGGAAACGGAGATGCGCTATCTCGCGCAGGTATTCCAGGCTGGGGCGGTTCTTAAGCTGCAGCGGATACTGCTCCGCATCGCACGTACCGAGAATGGTTATTGTGTCTGCCTTTACTTCTACACGCTGGCCTTTGCCCAATGATGCTATCACTGTGCCATCCACACTTATGGATGCGCCGGTGGTAATGTTCTTAACTACCGACTCATCAGTATCAAGGCTTATCACTACCTGTATGTTACCCATGCAAGAGCCGTCATTGAGCGCTATGAACTGATTGTTACGGAAAGAGCGCACCCAGCCCTTTACGGTTACTTTATAATCACTTGCTTCGTTTGCTAAAATGTCTTTGATCTTTGTGCGTTTCATTTTGTTTCGTTGTTGTCATTACCGGGTAGATGTAGCGCACCTTTTAGGTGTGCCACATCCAGGTTATTTTTCAAAAAACAGGTATTTCACTGCCAATATCATTAAAAAAGCCCCAAATATCCTTTTTAAAGTGCTTTCCTGCAAATTCAGGGCTATTTTACTGCCAAAGTAGCTGCCTGCAATAAAGGCAATACATAGTATGCCTGATACTTTAAAGTCAATATAGCCGGCCTTGTAGTAATTGATCACCGCCAAAACACCTATAGGAGGCAATAGCATAGCCAGAGAAGTGCCCTGCGCCATCTTCTGGCCCATAGCAAAAATGATAACAAGGCAGGGTACAATCACCACCCCGCCGCCAATACCTACCATACTGCTGAGCATACCGGCAGCCAGCCCAACGGCTAACAAACCTAATATAGTTGTTGCATTCATATTCATGATCGTATGTTGTATCCCAAAAGTAATGCGTATAGGTAAATAATACTGTTATTAATTGCCAAACCGCCGGTGCAGAAAATATTTTCAGGAAATACCAAGGAAATAGACCGGAATTACGTCTATGTTATTGAATAGTTGTTTCCGCCGGAAACCGCTGTTTCCAGATCCAGATCATTGATTTATAATACAATAAATGAGACCCATTACCGTTTTAATATACAGTAACGCAGAAAAGATAATATTTCATGTACCTCATAAACCATTAAATTTTTAAAAAATCGACCCTCAAAATTGTTTTTTTGGTTGGTACTTCTATCTTTGCAAACGCACAAAAAAATTTCCTTAATTAATAATCAGCAAACTCAAAACTAAAATCAATATTATGGCAGACGTAAAAACGGCCCCAGCAAGACCATCAAATCCCCAGGGAACAGCAGGTAAGCCAAAGAATTCGAGCAACTTCATGGTTAACCTTATTGTTGTAGTATCCTGCATCGTGGTGGGGTATCTGACGTGGAAATTCGTGTTAGGTAATGAAGGAAATTTCCATGACGGAGCTACGAGAGAAAAAGCTGCCAACAACCTCGGTACGATGTACCAGGGCGGCTTTGTGGTGCCTATATTGATGGCTACACTGCTTACGCTCATCAGCTTTATCGTGGAGCGCGCACTTACTATCATTAAGGCAAAAGGCAAAATGGACGCAGGTGAATTCGTACGCAAAGTACAGTACCACCTTGCCAACAAAAATGTAGATGCTGCCATCACTGAGTGCGATAAGCAAGCAGGTTCTGTAGGCAATGTAATGCGCGCAGGATTGCTGAAATACCGCGAAATGACCAACAACCACGAACTTGAAACTGAGCAGAAAGTTTTAAGCATCCAGAAAGAAATAGAAGAAGCAACTGCTCTTGAGCTGCCAATGCTGGAAAAGAACCTGGTGTTCCTGTCTACTATCGCTTCATGCGCTACGCTACTTGGTCTGTTTGGTACGGTAATGGGTATGATACGTTCGTTCTCTGCGATGTCGCAGGCAGGTGCTCCTGATGCTACAGCGCTGGCAAGCGGTATCTCTGAGGCCCTTATCAACACTGCCCTCGGTATCAGCACATCGTTCATAGCTATCATCGCGTATAACTTCTTTACTACGCTGATAGATGGTATCACTTATGGTATCGACGAAAGCGGCTTTACCCTGACACAGAGCTTCGCGGCTAATTACAAATAAGTCATAAGTCGTGAGTCGTAAGTCTCCAGTTTTCGATCATGGCTTAGGATAAAAAATATACGATCGCGGTTTGTGGAATTTGCAGAAAATAATGTCTTATCAGTTAAGCCCCTTGTATCAAGGGGTGCAACTTTTAGGTTTTAGTATTAACTTTTGACTTTAACAAGATGCCTCACGCAAAACTCCCTCGGAAAAGTACCAACATTGACATGACGGCAATGTGTGACGTGGCTTTCCTGCTGCTGACGTTCTTCATGCTGGCAACGAAGTTCAAACCAGATGAGCCGGTGGTGGTGAAAACACCTTCGTCTATCTCAGAGATACCGTTGCCTGATGTGGACATCATGCTGCTTACTGTAGATACCAAGGGAAGGATATTCTTCTCGATAGATAACAAGCTGATGCGTAATGCCCTTATTGAGACCATCGATTATGATAAAGACCTGAAGCTGTCGAAAGAAGAAAAGGCGTCTTTTGACATTGATGCATCAGAGGGTATCCCGTTCAGCCAACTGAAATCGTACCTGGCATTACCACCCGACCAGCAAAAGGCTATGGAAGTAACTGCACCGGGTATACCTGCAGATACCTCTGTACTGGCACCTAATAATGACCTGGCAGAATGGATAAAGGCAGCAAGGAATACAAACCCCAAGCTACGTATCTGTATCAAGGCAGACGGCGATGCTTCTTATCCCAGTGTACAACGGATCATTAAGACCCTGGAGGGGTATAAAATATTTAAGTTCAACCTGATCACTAACCTGAAAGCGATACCTGCGGGTACTGCTGCTGCACAGGATGCGGCGGCAAGCGGTAAAAAGGCTTAGTTGAGTTAAGAGGTTAAAGAAGTTAATTGGTTAAAGGGGTTCGTGAAAATGGCAGAATTAGTTGGTTAAAAAGTTAAAAGGTTAATTAGTTAAATGGTTTCGGGATACGGAGCTGAATTAATTGGTTAAACAGATAAAAGGTAATTAGTTAAATGGTTTCGGGATACGGGACTAATTTTATAAAAACAGTAAAATACTTTGTGTTATGGCAGAAATGGATACCTCGAGTGGCGGGGGGCATAAAAAGGGCCCCGGCGTCAAAAAAGGTAAAAAACTAAGTACGCGCATTGACCTTACACCTATGGTGGACCTTGGGTTCCTGTTGATCACATTCTTTATGTATACAACAACCCTGGCCAAGCCAAAGACCATGGAGATCAACATGCCTTATAAGGATCCACTTATGAAAGACGAGCCCACTAAGTTAAAAGCCAGTGCGGCGCTTACTGTCTTATTAAGCAAGAACCACCGTGTTTATTATTACGAAGGTATTGGTGATGACCCGAATGTTCCGCCTGCATTGAAAGCAACCACATTTGCACAGAAGAATGGGATACGGGACGAGATCATAGCTAAAAAGAAGATGGTGGATGATATGAAACGCGCGGGTACACTTGGGCCTAAAGATGAAGCAACAATATTGATAAAACCCGATACCACCAGCACATACAGCGATGTGGTGAATATGCTGGATGAAATGAACATCAATGACATCAAAGTATATGCTATCATAGACATTACAGACATTGAGCAAAATTTCATTAAGGAAACAGAGGCGGCTAATGGAATAAATTAGGTTGATAAGTTATAATTTGATAAGTGAAGCGACAAGTGATGGGTTAACAGGTTAAAGGGATGATAATTTT
>CAIJNJ010000362.1 GCA_903821975.1 uncultured Bacteroidota bacterium | reverse complement strand
GTACTACTTCCTGCTCATTAAGTGTTGCTTGCATGGGTGCAAAAATAGTTGATTGCACGATAAGTTGATAGGCTGATTTACAAGGCCGGAAAACAGTTTAAAAGGAGCAAATATGTATAAAGAAACTAAAGAATGAGGCTATATGATACCATTCATCTTACATATGGCTATGGCCTCGCGGATAATCTGGGAGTTGGTCTTGCGCAGGATGGTCTTGATGTGATTGGCCACGGTATTATCGGTAATAAAGAGCTTTACTCCTACCTCTTTCCTTTTTGTACCCCTGGATAAATGGGTAAGTATCTCTTTTTCCCGCGGGGAGAGGATGTTTGCATGCATCTCGGGGAAATAGTCTTCTGTAACAACGTTCTTGTAAGATGCAACATCATTCACTTTGTAAACGCGCTCAATGGTATGGGTAATGGACAGCTCTTTTTTAAAAGAGGAAATATCCATCAGTACACCAAGCTCATACAAAGGGAGCCTTGTTTCCGGGTGGGTGATGAACAGCTTTTTCATCAGCAGTGTCTTCGATAGGCCATTGCCTTGCTTCACCCTGAAGTTGTTTGAGAATGTTACTTCTTTCGTTTCTGCAAACGGAAGCGAATGCAGGTACTCCATATCTTTTGGAAATATCTGCTCGTTATAAACCTTGAAATCATTAGGGTTTATCAGGTCCATGAACCGGATGATACCATTAGAACCCAGTAACGTGGTGTTTTCCACCCCAATGAGGTGAAGTACGGAGGGGCTGAAATACACCATTTCAGATTTTCTGTAATCATAGATAAAGGTACATGGCATTACATGGGCCATGAATGAGGGGCTGCTGTCTAAAAACCTGGTACGGTTAATTATTTCTTCATGTAATTTCGACTCATCACTATCGTTAGTGCTGTTTGCATTATTACGTAATTGAATTATCGCTTCTACAAAGGAATTAAAATGCATATATAATACAATTCATGTGATGCTGTATTTGCTAAAAACATTCAGAAATATTCCTCACACAATCAATCAATTACACAATGAAATATTAAAACAAACAGCACTTAATTCATTTCCCCGAACGAATTAAGCAGGGAGTAAAAATAGTTACACACAGTACTCTAAAAAATAGCTCTAATAGGCTATTTTATGGGCTTAGTATTCTTTACTTTTATTTAAATCTTTAATTATCACCTCGCTAATTATCAACAAACATTTTCTATGCTATAAGTAAGACTATGTCATTTTGTAAATGTTTAACAGCCTGTTCGATAATATCAGTTTCTAAACAATGAAAAGCGAAAAAAATCATACCAATATATCCCTGCTCGAATCGATCATCAATTTTTCAGAAGACGCTATCATCAGTAAAACGCTGGAGGGAATAATAACATCATGGAACAACGGAGCAGAAAAGATATTTGGCTATACAGCAGAAGAGATAACAGGCCGGCATATCTCTGTACTAATACCGCCCACTCTTATCAATGAAGAGCAGGAAATCATTGAAAAAATAAAAGTGGGAGAATGTATAGCACATTACGAAACACCACGCCTGAAAAAGGACGGTAATACTATTTACATTTCGCTTACAGTGTCACCTGTAAAAGATGAGCATGGTACTATAACCGGCGCATCTAAAATTTGCAGGGATATTACCCAGCGCAAACTGGCCGAAGAGGAACGAACAAAAATGATAGAGGAAATTGTACAAAGAAATAAGGACCTCGAACAGTTCTCTTATATCATTTCACACAACCTGCGTGCACCGGTAGCCAACCTGATGGGCATCTCTGACCTGCTGGAAAAAGGCAACCTGGATGAGAGCGAAAGAAACTTCCTGATGGAAGGACTATCTGCATCTGTGAAAAAGCTGGAAAATATAATATTGGACCTCAACCATATTACGCAACTGAAACTTTCGGTGAACGAACATAGGGAGCCAGTAAATTTTTCAACGATCGTTGACGATATTAAAACCACAATAAGCAACATCATTGATAATAAAGCAATATCCATCTATACAGATTTCAGTGAGGTGGAAACATTTGATACGGTGCGCAATTTCATGTACAGTATTTTTTACAACCTCATTACAAACAGCATAAAGTATAAACAACCGGGCCTACCCCTCATCTGCGATATAAGAAGCAAAAAAGAAGCCGACAAAGTGCTACTGTTCTTTAAAGATAACGGCATGGGTATAGACCTCGAAAAAACAGGCACCCAGATATTTGACATATACAAGCGGTTTTATATTGGTGCTGCTGAGGGTAAAGGGTTGGGGCTCTTTATGGTAAAATCGCACGTAGAATCAATGCGGGGAACTATTAGCGTAACCAGTGAAGTAAATAAGGGCACAGAATTCAGGCTTGAATTCCCGATGTCTGTAGGGAAATAATATGGTAAAAGTATAGGTTATTAAAACCTTTTTTTATTTTTATAGGAAACTATAATTTATGAAACAACACCTCTTATTATCCGTTGAAAGTTTTATCCACGATAACAAAAGCCTGCTGCTCACTCTTTTCATAGGTGCTGTAGCCGGCCTTATCGCCCAGATGTTAACGCCAGGCAGGGGATTCAGATTGCTGGGAACAATCATTATAGGTATCCTTGGTGGGTGGCTCGGCAGCATGCTGTTCAGAAATTATCTTTCATTTACCAGCAGCCCGCTTATCAATGCCATAATATGCGCTACAGCAGGAGCTTTGATACTTTGCATACTCATCAACCTCATATTGGGTAAACGAAAAGATGATATAGACAGGGACCGCTCTGACTATGAATCGGGCCGTTAATGACAATATTTTGCAATCGCCTCTTCGGCCTGCTTGTAACCATGTTTAAGGGCTGCAACAAGATCGTCGCAAGGGGGCTGCCCTGAGCGGGACTTTATTATTCCCCGGTAAAAGTATGCTTCCCCGTTCCCGGCATTCAATGATACAGCCGTATTCATATCCGCAAGCGCTTTTGCGACCTGGTTTGTTTTAGCAAGCGCCAGTCCGCGCCTTATATAAAACAGCGGTTCATTATCTTCATATTCTATCGCCTTGTCGTAATTATCCAGTGCGCCCTTCATGTTGCCCTGTTGCTCCAGGCAGTCTGCCTCTATATAATATGCGCGGGAGTTCTGAGGTTGTTCTGCAAGCACTTTTTCTGCATCTGCAATAGCCTCTGCCGGCCTGCCGGTTCCTTCATACAGCATGGCCCGGCTGAAATATGCCTTGGTATATTCCTTGATGGCCAGGCACCTGTTAAATGCATCCAGTGCTTCCATAGCATGGCCCTGCCGCAGGTGAAGCACCCCTTTATTGTACCACGCTTTATAATTATCAGGATCCAGGCGCACAGCCATATTTACATGTACTTCTGCCTCATCATAATTACCCATGCGAATGTATAATGCGCCTACACTGTATTGTGCTACAGCAGAGTTAGGGAATGTGTTTACAATAGCGGTGAAGAAATCAAGATCAGACAGCCAGATATTGTTGCGTACGAATGTCATCGCCAATAATGCAATTGCGACAGCTGTACTTATTAATGCAGCGGTGAGCTCTTTTGATACTTTTCCCAGCCATGTATATAAGTAGTATACTGCCGGAAAAATGATACCTATACCCGCAATGTACAAATACCTGTCGGCCATAAGGCACTCACCAAACTGAATGAACTGCAATACTAATACAATATTGACGGTATAGAAGACGATACCGCCAAGCAGGATATACCATTTTTTGCGATAAGCCACCACTGCAAGTGCTATAATACCAATAGTAGCCAATAAACATAAGTACTCTACCCACCCTACCTGCTGCGGGTACGGATAGATCACGGAAAGGTTTACCGGCACAAACAGGTGGATTATGTACTGCACATAAGCATCGGCGGCAAACATCAGCGTCTTGAATATATTATGCTCGGCGTGCATGCCCAGGGCGTTTTCCGCAGCCTGTGCTTTTATTGCCACTACTCCAATTGCGATCGCAATTATTAGCAGCGGTAACTTTTCCAGCCATACTTTTCTGTTTTTAAGATCGCGCTGCATCCATATATCTGCTGCCAGTAATGATAAAGGCAAGGCCACCCCCACTCCTTTAGACAACATCGCTGCAATACCCAGCAAGACCACGATTACCAGTCTATTATTAGATGGCCGCAGGCAGTAAGTGGTGTATTGAAACAACGCGAGCAGGTAAAAGAAAGCGCACAATATTGTTTTGCGCTCCGCTATCCATGATACGCTTTCGGTTTGTACCGGGTGCAGGGCAAAAAGCAGTGCCACAAATAATCCTATAAATTTATTGGGCTGCAACCTGTTAATGAAGAGATACAGGATAATAGCATTGCATGCGTGTAACAAAAGATTTGTAAGGTGATAAACCAACGGCTGCTGGCCACCTATAAGGTGATCTATGGCATACGAGCACATAGTAAGCGGGTGGTAGTTGCCAATATAAAAACGGGAGAACCAGGCCGATAACTGTTCAGCGCCAAAACCATCAATATCTTTATTATGCACCACATACTCAAAATCATCCCACGCTATAAAACCCGCATGGAATATTTTACTGTATGCCGCAAACACAGCAATGATGAGCAGCCCTATATGCAGCCATTTATTATCAAACTTGTTTTTTGCGGAAATGGCGGTCATAATAACAGGTCAAATATACTTAATTGAGCCATTGAGCAATTAAGGCATTGAGCCATTTCAAATTATTCTTCTCACCATTCTCAGGTTATGAGTACGCCGTTTCAGGGTCACACTGATGATGCCGCCCTGGTCTATGCGGTCTATCACTACCCTGCCCGCTGTTTCAGTGCCATGTATAATGGTCTGGTCATCCAGTAATATACCTACGTGGGTTATACGGCCATCCTTCTCGTCAAAAAAAGCAAGGTCGCCGCACTGTGCATGTTGCAGAAAATCAACCAGTTCACCTACCTCAGCCTGCTGGCTGGCATCGCGGGGCAGTTTATGGTTGCAAAGCTTGTAGGCCATTTGCGTAAGACCGGAGCAATCTATGCCCGACACACTACGCCCACCCCATAAATAAGGTGCGTGCAGGTACTTAAGTGCCGCGGCCTTTAATGTATCGCACGTAAGAATGGTCTTTTTTATGTTCAGTTTTTTCCCTTTGAATTTGCCTGGCTCATTCACAGGCACCAGGTTACCACCCTTCATGCTCGTCAGCTCACTGCCCAGCGGCAGCAGCATTTCTTCTTCCGGCATTATCAGTTTCCCGGTATGGTTGGCAGAGAGGTATTTGGTCTCTTTACGGTATTCCTTCTTTTGTACCACCTTCAGTTGCGACAGTTTACACCACCCTTCATAGTCATCCCAGGCACAGCATATTTTAGCCCAGTCCTTATTGTTCACTTCCTGTATCTCTGCCTTTTCACCAAATAATAACTGGCTCACCTGCTCCGCGCGGTGCGATGGCTCGCTTCTCAGCGACATTACGGGTACATTGCAATAAGAGTAGGCTAAAACCATATATATCAAAGGTAACAACCTCCCTTTTTATTGCTAAAAGAAGTTTTAAACATTAGGTATTTATATGTATGGGGCGGGCTATTTCGATACCAAAATGTTTCATTAACTTAGCACGCTAAAACTATCCAACAAAAGTATATTTTTATTAAATATATAGAGGACAGTGATGAACATTTATAATATAAAATCTACAAAACATTATGGAATCAACCGCGATCATAGCCGCTGTCGTTGCCGCGATAGGGGCTTTAGTAATAGGTATCTTTCTTGGGAAAATGATTTTTGCCAAGAACACGAAAAAAGAGCTTGAAGAAGCTGAGATACAGGCAAAAAAGACCATTGAAGACGCTAAAACAATAGCAGAAACACTTAAAGAAAAGAAGGCATTAGAAGCAAAAGAACATTTCCTGCAGCTTAAAAGTGCACACGAAAAAGACGTTACCCAGCGCAACCAGAAACTAGTAGAGAACGAGAACAGGTTAAAACAGCAGCAGCAATCCATCAGCGATAAAACTGCTGCCCTGCAACGCCAGGTACAGGAAAATGAGCAACTGAAAGAAAGCCTCGATAACCAGGTAAAGGCGTTCAATATAAAGCGCGCCGAACTGGACCGCCACCACGAAGAGCACGTAAAGCGCCTGGAAAAGGTAGCCGGCTTGTCTGCAGAGCAGGCTAAGACCGAGCTTATGGAAGTGGTGAAGGAAGAAGCCCGCACCCGCGCCATGGCCCATGTGAAAGACATCATGGAAGAGGCTAAGGTTAATGCCTCTAAGGAAGCTAAAAAGATCATTATACAGAGCATACAACGCCTTGGTTCTGAGCAGGCTATCGAGAATGCCATCACCGTTTTCAACCTGGAAAGCGATGAGATAAAAGGCCAGATCATAGGACGTGAAGGGCGTAACATACGCGCGCTGGAAGCAGCAACCGGTGTAGACCTTATTATCGACGACACCCCTGAGGCTATAGTACTTAGCTGCTTTGACCCATTGCGTCGCGAGATAGCGCGCCTGTCGCTTCAGCGCCTGGTACAGGATGGCCGTATACATCCCGCCCGTATCGAGGAAGTGGTGGAAAAGACCAAGAAACAACTGGAAGAGCAGATCATGGAGATCGGTGAGCGTACCATTATAGAACTGGGCGTTCACGGACTGCACAAAGACCTCGTGCGCCTGGTAGGCAAGATGCGTTTCCGCTCATCTTACGGCCAGAACCTGCTGATGCACTCTAAAGAAACAGCCAACCTCTGCGGCCTGATGGCAGCCGAGCTGGGACTGGGACAGAAAGTGGTAAAACTGGCAAAACGCGCCGGTCTGCTGCATGACATAGGCAAGGTGCCTGATGAAGAAACAGAACTGAGCCACGCATTGCTTGGCGCCAAGATAGCGGAGCGCTGCGGTGAGCATGCCTCTATCGTGAACGCAATAGGCGCCCACCACGATGAAATGGAAATGCAGTACATCATATCCCCGATAGTGCAGGCATGCGATGCCATAAGCGGCGCCCGCCCCGGTGCAAGACGCGAGATGATGCAAAGCTACCTACAGCGTATCAAGGACCTGGAGAACCTGGCTATGGCCTACAATGGTGTGGAAAAAGCCTACGCAATACAGGCGGGCCGTGAGTTGCGCGTGATGGTGGAAGCCGACAAGATAAGCGATGCGGAGAGCGATAAACTGTCGTTTGAGATCGCAGACAAGATCCAGAAAGAAATGCAATACCCCGGCCAGATAAAGGTTACCGTTATCAGGGAACTGAGGGCAGTGAATATAGCACGATAGTTTACAGTCGGCAGATTGCAGTTGGCAGTCCGCAGCTTAGAGATAAATAAACTGCAATGGAGCGATCTGTTGCAGTTTTTTTATGCAAATCTTACTTTGCCTTAAGAAAGTTATTACTTTTAGAATATGAATATTTATTACATCCGATATCTTATTATAATTGTATGCCTACTTTCATGTGACAATTCAAATAACCACCTATCAAAAAATCAATTACATTCTGTAAATGTTACTAATTCAGCTGAAAAACAGCTTAATAATTCAAAATATCAAGAAGCAAAAACACTGTTAATACAAGCCATTCAACTTGATAGTACTAATGCAAGAGCATATAACGATATGGGATCGTTGATCTACTTGCAAAAGGGCCCTTTGGACTCAACAATTTATTATTATAAGATGGCTGAAAAAGCAAATCCGGATTTTCTGTTAACCTACGCAAATCTCACTAAAGTATATAGTGATGAAAGACATTCTAAGAACGCCATAAATGAAATACAAAAATTAGAACAAAAATTAATAACCAGGGATTTTCCAAAAAAAGTACAAAATATTCTATCACAAGCATACGAATACGCTGGTAAAGCCTGTAGACAATTAGGAAATTACAAACAAGCAACTGACTATTTAGAAAAATCTGTCCGGTTTAATCCATCAAATTCAAGTGCGCAAGATATACTAACTAAGGTCGGTATAGATTCGATGATAGAGAGAGAACAAAGGTTTATTCGTTGGAAAAAAAATTATCCGCTCAAAATATCAGATTTCAATTGTGAAGTTCCAACAGCTTCAGACAAAGCAAGAATTAATGGATCTACTTTATCCCAAGGGGAGTGTATTTTAAACTGTGTCAACCCACCCTGTGTGTCCTGCCTGCCCCCGCGGGGGCAGGC
>CAIJNJ010000361.1 GCA_903821975.1 uncultured Bacteroidota bacterium | reverse complement strand
TGTGCTGGGGCTGAATGTGCCGATAGCCAATGTGATACATCCCACCTGCCTCATCAGCAATTTTGTGAACATGGGCGTTGGCAATATCCTTTTCGCCAATGTGCGGATAGGCCCGTTCGTAGAGGTTGGCAATAACAATGTGATCTCCTCGCTATGCAGCTTTGAGCATCATAATTTACTGGGCTCGCATAACACCTTCGGCCCAGCTGTGATCTTCTCCGGCAGTTGCAAAATATCAGACAGTAACAAATTCGGTACGGGTATTTATATAGAACCGAAAATTAGCATCGGCCATGATTGTATCATTTCATCAGGGGTTGTTATCAGGCAGAATATACCATCCAGTTCGGTGGTAAGGAACTTGAGCAAAATAGAGATAAAGCCATTGGGGAAGGACGAAGAATAGAGCTATACCTGGTCTGCTATCTGGCGGAAAGGAATGCTGTTGAGGCAAAACTGGTTGTTGAGGTCCGCTACCCTTTGCTTAAAATACTTTCTAAGCTTTTCAATGTTATTTTCTCCGTTTACCATCCACCAGATGGGATGGATAAGCACGTGCAGTGTTTTGTTTGCCGCAAATTCTTCCGAATCGGCGGGGTGGCCAAACCGCCATATACCTGTGGAGTCCGAGAAATACTTGATATCGCGGAAGTATTTCGACTGGTAGGTATGCTCAATATCCAGAATAGGCTCGTTGAATTGCTGGAAGAAATCATTCGGCCTGTGCAGGCTGATGATGTTTACTTTCTCATTAAAGAGTGTGTTGAAGGCGTTAACCTCCAGCTCCAGCCCTGCATGAAAGTCTTCATACAGTGTAGGGTCGAAGTGAATGCTGATCTTATGCCCGAGCGCTTTAATAGCAAGTATATTTTTATGGTCGGCAGCGGAGAATGGATTGTATAGTTCTGACCTGAGCAAAAAGAAATAGGATGCCCGGATGCCAGATTCTTTTTCAATAACAGCCATTTGCAATGCCAGGTGCGTATCGAAATCTATATCGTGCCGTAATGCGACCTGGCCATTTTCTTTGCTGAGCCCATCGAAAAACACAAATTCATAGCCTTTCTTTTTAAAGGTGGTGAGCAGATCCGGGAAAGCCCAGGAATGGTCTTGGCTAGCGTTTATTTGTTCTCCTTTTGGCATCCACCAAATTTACAAATCCCTGTTGTTTTGACCGATATTTTTTAAAATTGCCTTTTGACATCACTTCCACTTGTAAAACACCTCGGGAACAGCGGCTGAAATCCTATCGATGACATCAGCGGGTAGTGGGCCTAAACGTAATGCGGTTACGGCATCGGCGGCTTGCTTGGTGTTTTTTATGCCCGGTATGGTGAGCGTGTTATATGGGTTAGAGAGCTGGAAGCGGAGCGCACTTACGGTTATGCCACCTTCAAGCTCGTTGAGAAAGGATAGTTTTTTTACAGAGCTGGTTACCCATTCTGCCTGTTCGGGGTTAAGGCTGTACCGGATGTCATTTTCGGGAAAAGAAAGCGCGGCAGTTAGTGTGCGTGGGCTGATAAAACCGGAGGCAAGCGGTACACGGCAAATAAAAGTGTACCGATCCTTATACAGCGGATCGCTGAAGAACTGTTCGTATCGCCTGTCTAACGGATTATAAACGGCTTCGACGATAGAACCAAATCCATGGCGGAGTACATTGGCTACCCCTTTTTGAGTTCGGCAGCTAACACCGTACGCAAGTAATTTGCCATGCCCCACCATTTTTTCAAAAGGGGCTATATCAAGGGTTGAGAAGTCGAAATCGTCGGGCGGATTGTGGAGCAGCATGATGCCGATCGTATCTGTTTGCAGGCGTTGCAGGCTACCTTCCACGCTTTTAGTGAAATTTGATGCAGAGAAATCTTCTTCGTTCTTATCGCTGTCGGGGACAAGGCCGTACTTCGTGCAAATGACAGGTTGTGTAGATCCTTGATAGGACTTTAATGCATTACCCAGCACGGTTTCTGACCTGCCGAAACCATAACCAATAGCCGTGTCGAAGAAGTCGATACCATTATCCAGTGCCATGTGTATGGCTCGAATAGCTTCATCATTGTCGATGGCACCATAGCCATTTTGGCGGCCGTTGAGCTCATAAGCGCCGGCCAGTTGCCAGCAGCCAAAGCCAATGCGGCTTATTTGCCGGTTATGGAACGATAAGTGGTCCTGGGGCATTAATTAAAGTTGAACCCACCTTTTATGAGCGTCCTGTTCCCGTAGAATGAATTACGGCCGTGCAGTATCCTGTCGTCCTGGAAAAGCGCTGCCTCGCCGGGTTTCAGATATACCTCGGTAAGTAAGCCACCTGCTACGATTTTAGTTTCAAGGAATTTGTGGAACTCTTCGCACATTTCGAGTACATCCTTAGGATTATCAGGCATAACACGGAAATAATTCCAGTTGAGCTTTATGCCGCGGTTGTCTTTATCAATGATCTTTCTCTTTTTTCTCTGGTCTTCGCCCTTACCAAAACTTACTTCAACTGTTTTTAGTTTTTCAGAGCTATGCAGAACAGATATTATATGACGATGAGGTTAATAATTATTTTCATAATTTGTCG
>CAIJNJ010000360.1 GCA_903821975.1 uncultured Bacteroidota bacterium | reverse complement strand
CCTGTTATGCAACCGGTGATTTTTATTTCCTTAAAAATCCGTGTTATCTATTACTTTTGCACACAATTACGTTAATAATGGATACAAAGAATATGCAGGAAATAGCCACCCAGGTGCGCCGCGATATAGTACGCATGGTGCATAAGGTGCAAAGTGGTCATCCCGGCGGCTCATTGGGGTGCACTGACTTTCTCGTAGCGCTCTATTTCAAGATCATGGACCGCAAGCCCGGCTTTGATATGGATGGCATTGGCGAAGACATTTTCTTTTTATCAAACGGGCATATTTCGCCTGTATTTTATAGCGTTTTGGCACGCTCCGGTTATTTCCCCGTCAGCGAATTGGCTACTTTCCGTCACATAAACTCGCGTTTGCAAGGGCACCCGGCTACTCATGAACATCTTCCGGGCGTGCGTATAGCCAGCGGATCGTTGGGGCAGGGAATGAGCGTGGCATGTGGGGCCGCGCTTGCAAAAAAAATGAATAAGGATACGCATATCGTGTATTCACTGCACGGCGATGGCGAACTACAGGAAGGCCAGAACTGGGAAGCTATCATGTTTGCGGCGCATCATAAGATAGATAACCTCATTGCCACTATTGATTACAACGGGCAACAAATAGACGGGCCTACAAACCTGGTAATGAACCTCGGCTCATTAAAAGATAAGTTCGAATCTTTTGGCTGGCAGGTAATGGAGATTAACGGCAATAATATGGATGAGGTTTTAACGGGCATGGCAGCAGCAAAAGCAGCCACCGGTAAAGGAAAACCGATATGCATGCTAATGCATACTGTTATGGGTAAAGGCGTAAGTTTTATGGAAGGTACCCATGAGTGGCACGGAAGCGCTCCCAGCGATAAGCAACTGGAAGACGCACTGCAGCAACTGCCCCAAACCGCATACGGCGACTACTAATCTGCGCTTTGTATACCATTTATTAGTAAATTTGTTATGCTTTTAGGTCTTTTCACAACAAACTAAGAGCCCTGCTAATATCATGAAAAGGTATATTGCAATATTATCAACCCTGTTTTTCGTCTCGTTATTTGTTGGTGTGGCATCATGTACCAAGAAGCAACCACCGGAGACCTTATTTTCAAGATTGCAGGGCCAGTGGAAGAAAACACAGTACGCCACTGACGATAATAACAACGGGAGAATAGATGCCCAGGAGATACATCCGCAATCATCAGTGATAATAGACGAGTTAGTTTTTAACGGAGACTCTACCGGCTACGAAAAAACAGTTATCAATAATAACCAGTCTTCAGAGTCTGTTCTGAATTTCAAATGGTATCCTTTTGATGCAGATTCCGTGGCGCTTGTATATACTGCACATTTTTCGATCACCTATTATGTAGCAGACATCTCATCAGTCAACCTGAACTTGTATACAAACACAAGCACCGGTCTTGCCGCATACTTCTACAACAAGTAATATTATTTCACCGCTGTTTTTATCTCTCTCGGCAACTAACTATCGGGCAACTCCGGTATTTTCGATTTTGATTTGTTTATTTCTTCGGTGCTGCACCCCCGCTATTAAGCATCTGCATTGCGGCTGTCAATCCCTGCTGGGCCTGTGCATTGTTTGGATTTAGCCTCAGCGCAAACTGGAATGAGTGTACAGCTTCAGGATATTGTTTGTTGGTGAAGTAAGCGCCACCCATGTTATACCACAGGTCAATATTGCTGGAATCAATTGCAAGACCTTTCTTGTACTCCTCGATTGCCTGCGCATACATTCCGTTCTTACCATAGCTTTCCCAACCATTTTTCAGGTAGAAGTCACTGATAAGTTTGTACATGCCCGGCAGCGTAGGGTAGTTAGGATAGAGCGACCGTACCGTATCTATGTTAGGTTTTGACCTGTCTACATAACCCAGCTTGTACCATGCTATACCCCTGTTGAGGAAGCCTGCAACGAATGTACGGTGTATAGATAGCGTGTGGTTCAGGATATCTATCGCATCATACAGGTATTTCCTTCTCGCGGTAT
>CAIJNJ010000359.1 GCA_903821975.1 uncultured Bacteroidota bacterium | reverse complement strand
TTTGACTTTTAACTTTTGACATATGGAAGCGAACGAAGAAATAGAAATGCAACTTTGGGAATACCTGGACGGGACATGCAATGTGCCGGATATGCAGCGTATATCCATACTCATCGAGCGTGACTCCGTATGGAAACAAAAGTATGGGGAACTCTCGGCACTGCATTCCGGCATTGCAAACAGTATGGAATTAGAGCAGCCGTCTATGCGCTTCACCCAAAATGTAATGGATATGGTTGCAGCACAACATATCGCCCCTGCCACAACAAAATACATCAACAAGAACATCATCCGGGGCATTGCGGCGCTGTTTATCACAATGCTTGCAGTTATATTCGGCTATGCGTTAGCGAATTCCGGTACAGGTACTAAAGGCGCATTACCAAAGCTCGATCTTAGCAAAGTAAACTTAGGCGGTATCTTCAGCAGCACTACGATGACAATGATCATTATGATCAACATTATCATTGGCCTGGTGTTATTTGACACTATACTTCGCAGAAAGAGAACGCCGCATATTCAAAACGGAGGAACCCATTAATGCTCATTACCGGTTCAGGCAATCCAGGTCAAAATCTTCCATACTTCTCAACTTGCCATCTGCAAGTGAGAAACGCGGATCGTCAAAGTGTAGTTCATCGGGCACTACAATTACTTTCATACGAGCCGCTTTTCCTGCTATCATGCCATTCACAGAGTCTTCCAGTACAAGACACTCATTAGGTTTTGATCCGAGCGATGCTGCACAATGCAGAAATACTGCCGGATGCGGCTTGCCCATATCCACCGCATCAGCCGAGGTGATACAGTCAAAATACTTAGTAAGGTCAAAATGATCTACCAGTGCATCTATCATATGTTTCGGGGATGAAGAGGCAAGCCCGGTTTTATAATTATGCTTTTTCAGCAGTTTCAGCGAATGCTCCACTCCTTTCAGCACTGTAGCGCTGGCCTTTGAGGAAGCTATGATATCATCAAGTATCTCATCAGCTACTTCTCTCGCGCTGTTTCCTTCCCACGGATAATGTATGGCCCAGTGATCGGTTACCTCGTATATCCTCAGACCGGTTGTTTCTTTAAACCGTTCATGCGTTATAGGTATCTTATGCTTTTTAGCTATGCGCAGCATACTCACACCCCACAGCGGCTCGGTATCCAGCAGCAGCCCGTCCATATCATACAATACTGTGTTTATCATTATCCTTATTAAGACTGTAAAAATACCTTTCGTTTATGAAATAGCATTGAGCAAATCATAAAAAAAAGCGCTCATTTGACCCTGCCTACCGCAGGCAGGCTCACCCTCTCCTTGGGAGAGGGCCGGGGAGAGGCCATTAAAAATACCCCAAGTACAGCTTTGAATGTTGTGCATATTCTATACTCACCTCATCACCTTCCTTCATGCGTTCATAATCCAGGGCAGATACCTCAATGCTCAATTTTACTTTCGAATCTATGTAAAAATAATAAGCACTTTTGGCCGCGATAAAAAGTTTGCGGGTAATGCGGTTGGTCTCAATGACCTTTACACCATCCCTGATATCAAGCTGTATCATCCTCAGATTGACACGATAAGTGACATAGGTGGAAAATGAAGATATAGACAACAACACCCCTACTGATAGAAAAAAACGGAGTGGCGAGAACGCATTAGGAGCCCCGTCATACGCCCGGTACCAAGCACCGGCAAATGGGATAATAAAACTCATGAACATCAGTAGGCGGAAGACGCGATAATATTGCCTGCGTTCTTTATGCTCCTTTTCTACCAGGAATTTCAGTTCACTGTATTCTAATGGCTCTGTATATCGTTGGAGTTCAAAAGACATTCAACTATGTTGATCCGGTCGCTAATGTAAATTTACGGAAAGAGCCGATTTCTCCGCTCTGTTTCTGTATAGACTGTCTAAATACACCTATAAAAATGACAACTGCGCCTTATCCGTACCTTTGCACTATAAACTCTGAAAATGACCCATACTTATAATATAACCGGGATGACCTGTAATGGCTGTGTCACGAGTGTGAAAAACGCCCTGCTGAAAATAAACGGGGTGACATCTGCCGATGTTCAGTTAAACGCCCCGCAAGCCACGATCACATTGTCACAAAATATTCCGGTAGCACAACTCCAGAACGGCATCAATAGCAAGTATACCATCACCGCTGCCGATAGCGCAATGATGTCTGCTGATATGAGCACCGTTACAGCAGACAAACCCTCATACTACCCTATTTTTCTCATTTTCGGGTTTATCGCGGGTATCACGTTGCTTATTCAGTTCTCAAAAGGCACTTTCAACACGACACAATGGATGGAGCACTTTATGGCCGGGTTTTTCCTCCTTTTTTCATTTTTTAAGTTATTGAACCTTAATGCCTTCGCCGATGGGTATGGCACTTATGATATTATAGCCAAAAAATGGCGTACATACGGTTACATCTACCCTTTTATCGAGTTGCTGCTGGGTATTGCTTATCTCACGGATTTTCGTCCCCTGGCCATCAATATTATCACTCTGGCGGTGATGGGGATAAGCAGTATTGGTGTTGCACAGAGCCTTTTGAAGAAAATTACATTCCAGTGCGCCTGCTTGGGTACCATCGTTAAATTACCCCTCAGTAAGGTAACCCTGTTTGAAGACCTGCTGATGGTGGCAATGAGCCTGGCCATGGTTTTAATGCTCACGGGGGTATTTTAGAGAAAAAATGGCCAATTCTACCCCGATTGTTATCAGGACAAAAGAAATCTGTATCTTGTAGCGCGCTTTCTCTCTACCCTGTCTGTTTTATGCGCCATTATAAACTTTGATTAGAAACTGTTATGAATCTTTTCGTCGGTAATCTCAATCCGCAAACTACAGCAGATAGTTTACGCCAATTATTTTCTGAATTTGGCGAAGTCGTGTCATCAAAAATAATAATGGACAAAGCCACCGGTATGCCTCGTGGATTTGGCTTTGTGGAAATGGCAGATAAATTTCATTCCTACGATGCCATTGATAATCTCGATGCCACCTTTTTCGAGGGCAACGTTATTTCTGTAAAAGAAGCCAAAGGAAACACAACCGGCGGAAGTGGTGGCGGTGGCGGCAATAAACGGCCATTCAAACCAAGACCAAAATTTCCTCCACGCAGAGATGACTTTAATAGTACGAGCTACTAATTTACTTACCGGTAAAGAAATCTACGGTTAGCTTCAGGCCATCCAAAAACTGGCGTGTGGGTGCATACCCGAGCAAATGCTTTGCTTTTGAAATATCTGCGAGTGAATCCCTGATATCGCCAGAGCGGGCTTCACGGTATATAGGTTTATGATCTGAAGAAAGAAGATCGCTGATAGCTTCAAATAAAAAGTTCACTGAAAAATTTTCACCCACGGCTACATTATATACCTGGCCATATGCATCCGGGTTATCACAGAGCATTCCCCTGATGTTAGCCTGTACTGCATTTTCCACAAAAGTAAAATCGCGTGTTTGCCCGCCGTCCCCGTTTATATATACAGGGGTCTTGTTTAGTATACCGCTCACAAACAAAGGTATCACAGCAGCGTAAGGCCCTTCAGGGTCCTGTCTCGGGCCAAACACGTTAAAGTATCTCAGCCCTATTACTTTCATTCCATATAACCTACCGAATACAGATGCATACAATTCATTGGTCATTTTTGTTACCGCGTATGGCGATAATAAATTTCCAGTTCTTTCTTCTTTTTTGGGCAGGTTGGGCTCGTCCCCATATACTGAAGATGAAGACGCGAATACAAATGTTTTTACCCCGGCATCTTTCGCGGCAGTTATCACATTCACAAATCCGCTTACGTTCACTTCATTGCTGGTAACCGGATCTTTTACCGAGCGGGGCACCGACCCGAGTGCTGCCTGGTGCGTTACATGGTCTATACCCTCACATGCCCTTGCGCATATATCCGTGTTGCGGATATCCCCTTCCATAAATTCATAGTTACCATTATCCGAAAATAAAGCCACGTTATTCCATGAGCCGGTGACAAGGTTATCAAGCACACGCACTTTACCTGCGCCATTGGCAAGCAGGTATTCCACTATGTGCGATCCGATAAAGCCTGCACCGCCGGTAACCAGGAAACTTTTGCCGGAAATATCTGTACTATGAAAAACAGCCATACAGCTATGTTTAAGTTCATTATAGAAAAAAGACCGCTCATTATCTGAACGGTCTATATTTCTTCAAGCTTGTAATTAAGCTTTCTTCGCAGCTTTAACTGTGGTCTTTTTAGCTATGCGTGCCGGACGCGATTTACCAAATGTGCCACTTGATATTTTTCCGCGCTTTGTACGTTTGTCACCTCTTCCCATGATGTTGTTTGTTTAATAAGATGTAAAAATAAAAAAAAGCAAGGACTTTTCAGCACCTTGCTTTTTTTCTTTTAGCGGTTGGGGGGAATTATTTCTTACCGCTGATCTTTGTAGAAAATTCTTTGCCGGCTTTAAACTTAGGCACTTTGCGTGCTTTGATCTTGATAACCGCACCTGTCTGAGGATTGCGGCCATTGCGTGCTGCACGGTCAGATACTGAGAAAGTACCGAAACCTACCAGGGTAACGCGGTCACCTTTCTTAAGTGTAGATACAACTGCTGCTGTAAACGCATCCAGCGCATCGTTTGCCTGTACTTTAGTAACACCTGCGTCTTTCGCAATCTTGTCAATTAATTCAGCCTTGTTCATGCTTTTTTGTTTTTAAAGTGAAATAATATTTTTGTGAATGAGACAAATATACTCACGTTTATAACACTTCCAAATACCTTGAAAAAAAATTTTTTTACCCAAACCCTTGCCTGAAGCAGGTTTCCACAAGTTATTAACATTCTTGAGTGAAATTGAACGGCATCACCCTTTAAAAAACAGCTACAGTGGCTGTTTTTAACAGATTGGCAGGAAATTTGCTTGCCTTAACAAATACCTATAAGGCCGCCACTCGCGGGTCTTGTCAGATTACCTCCATTACAGTTCTAAAAGCCGCGAATTTCCCACCGAACAGTTTAAAAGATTTATCCCGCATTTTTTCTGCGTGTATTTCTATATAATCATTATATTGGTCCATAGCCGCTAGCGAGTACTGTGCTGTATAAGTAACACCTTCTGCTTCGTCCTGCTCCAGCAGCCTGCACAAGCGGCAATCAATAAACAGCCCGGTGCTCATCAGCTCCGGCATGTGTTCCGACTTCATCCAGCTGACCCAGGTATCCGCTACCTCGTTATCAACTTTGATTGTAACATTATAAACAATCATAGTAGTTCCCTTTTAACCTTTTAACTTTTTAACTTTTTAACCTCTTAACCTCTTAACTTGTCAACCTTTCAACTTATCAACTGAAAATCACCACTTCTTCTCTATGCTCTCCAGTATTGCCACATAGCTCACATAGCGTTCTTCAGATACTCGGCCGTCTATCACCGCCTGCTTTACCGCACATCCCGGTTCATTCATATGCAGGCAGTTATTAAACTTACAATCTTTCATCACCACACGCATTTCGGGGAAGTATTGTGACAGTTCTTCTTTTTCAAAGTCTATTAAACCAAATTCTTTAACACCCGGTGTATCAATTATCCTTCCACCACCGGGCAGATCAAACATTTCCGCAAATGTTGTAGTGTGCTGCCCCTTACCGCTCCACCCGGATACTACTTTTGTTTTTATATCAATGCCCGGAATGAACTGGTTGATCAACGTACTCTTACCTACGCCCGAATGCCCGCTGAAAAGTGTGGTCTTATTGATAAGCCTTTCTGCAAGCGTGGTTAATGTGCTTTTATCCTTTGCCGCTACCGGGTATACTTCATAGCCTGCCATACCATATATCCGTTCCCACAAGCGCAGCACATCCGCATGCTTTTGTTTCAGCAGGTCTGTTTTATTTACTACGATCACAGAAGGTATATGATACGCTTCTGCCGTTAACAAAAAACGATCTATAAAGCCAGTAGATGTGCGCGGATCTGCTATTGATGTAACCAGCAACGCAAGATCAATGTTCGCAGCAATAATGTGCTTTTGGTTTTTATTGTGCGGCGATACACGCACTATATAATTGTGCCTGTCTGTTATCTCTTTGATGAGGCATGTCTTTATATTTTCATCCTCTACATCAAATACCACATGGTCGCCCACAGCCACGGGGTTTGTGGATGATATGTCTTCATCAATTTTAAGTTTTCCTTTTATCCTGGCATCCCAGAAAACACCCTCCCGGTCCCGCACAGAATACCAGCTCCCTGTTGATTTATATACTAATCCCTGTTTCAAATTCAAAAATCAAAAGTAAAAATTCAAAAGCTCACCAGTACACCAGAAAATGTCTCATTTTCAAATTGTCTACTCATACCTCAGCGCCACTATCGGATCAAGCTTTGATGCTTTAATGGCCGGGTATATCCCCGATATAACACCCACAATAGCACAAAGGGTCACGCCAAGGCTTATCCATAACCACGGCACTACGAAGCCCATGTTGAAAAACAGGCCTACAATATTCCCCATCAGCATACCCAGTATCACACCCGACACACCACCCATCAGGCTGATCATGATCGACTCAGTAAGAAATTGTCTTTTGATAGTTGATGAACGTGCGCCGAGCGCCTTGCTTACGCCAATCTCACGTGTACGCTCTGCCACAGATACAAGCATGATATTCATAAGCCCTATCACCGATCCAAGTAATGTTATGATACCAATGATAACAGCCGCCCATCGTATATATTTGATGCTGTCCATCACGATACTTACCAGGTCATTATTTTGTGTAATGGAAAAATTATTCGAAGCTCCAAGCGGCAACTTGCGTATCACCCTGAAAAGCCCTTCTGCTTCTTCAGCGGCAAAATCCTTCATTTTTACATCAGGTACTATTACCGTTATCAGGTAACTGCTGCCGCCGCCATACAATGCCCTTGCAGTATTGAGCGGTATGATCACCATGTTATCGTTGTCCATCACCATGCTCCCGCCCTTCGACTCCATAATACCTACAACCCTGTATTTTATGTCGCCCACAGATACTACCTGGTTTATAGCAGCATTAATATCCCGCTTGAACAATTTCTTGGCTACTCCATTTCCCAATATACAGGTATAGCTTCCCGACTGTATCTCCGAGACGGAAAAATTACGCCCTGCGTCCAGCTTTGTATCTGTTGCCGTAAGGTAGGTTTCTTCCACACCGGTTATATGTACATTCGGGTTTGTCTTTTCAGAACGAAAATGAACGGTAGCCACATCCGATCCGTTTACTGATATACCTACCGTGCCGGGAAAAGTGAACCGCTCACGAAAAGCTTTCGCTTCATCATAAGTGATATTCTTCTCTTCCGACATGCGCCTTCCACGATGGCTTTTTTTCTTGATTACTTCATTGATGATCTGGAACGAATTAACCCCCATGCTGCTGAAGTTGGTATATACACTTTGCTTCATCACTTCTATTGCGGTAAGTATCCCCACCAGCGCCATGATACCAATACCAATGATAGCAATAGTAAGCACAGACCGCAACCGGTTGGTCCGTATAGCCCTGAAAGCTAGGGTGAGATTAAAAAAAAATTGCATCATCGCCGCCAAAGTTAGCGTATGAAACCATACACCTCATAAATATTTACATAAAAAAACCCCCACTTTCGATGTGGGGGCTGCATAACTAAATATTGTGTTTTTAATTTTTAATTTTTATTTTTTATTTGTCTTCTATCCCTGCAATGCCGCTGCGCCGCTCACGATCTCGGTAAGTTCGGTTGTAATTGCAGCCTGGCGTGCGCGGTTATAGCTTATCTTCAGCGATTTCAGCAGTTCGTTTGCATTCTCGCTCGCCTTATCCATTGCGGTCATACGCGCACCGTGCTCAGATGCATTCGCATCAAGTACGGCCTTATATACCTGTGTATTCAGTATTTTAGGCATCAGCTCCTGCAGCAGTATACCCATTGATGGTTCAAAGATAAAATCAACACTCTTTTTATTGCCGGTGGTCTTAGGTGTCTTTGGTATCGGCAGGTAAGGCTCCGCGGTAAATACCTGTGTTGCAGCATTCTTAAACTGGCTGTAAACCAGCTCTACACGGTCGTATTCTTTATTCAGGAACGCCTGCTGTGCATATTGTGCAGCATTGCGCACGTTATCAAATGTAAGATCAGCAAATATATCCCAGTAATTATCTATCAGCTTATAGCTATTACGCTGAAAATACTCGTATCCTTTTTTGCCTATGGGCAGTATGGTAACATTCCCTTTTGCATGCTGGGCAGCGTATTGGGTCTTTATTACCTCGCGGGTCAGCTTTATCACATATGAATTATAACCGCCACAAAGACCACGGTCGCTTGTAATAGGTATCAGCAATATACGCTCCGCTGCACGCTCTTCAGCAAGCGGCATACCGCTCTCGCTCGATGCGTTGCTTACTATATTGCTCAGCATTTCCTGCAGTTTCTGCGTATAAGGGCGCATTTGTATGATGGCATCTGTAGCGCGGCGCAGCTTTGCGGCGCTCACCATCTTCATAGCCTTGGTTATCTGCTGTGTAGATGTTACTGACTTGATGCGATTACGAACCTCTTTAAGCTGTCCCGACATATTAATTTTATATATAAACGATCTAAAATCGCTGCAAAAGTACTGATTCTGCCCGTAAGTAAAAAATCAAAAACAAACCATTTTCTTCTGTTTGATGTCTTTAATACTAGATTCAATTTAACTTTATTAAAATTTATTTTATGAAACAAGCTATAATACTTGCCACTTTTCTTTTGTGTAGCGTCTTTTCTTCTAAAGCGCAAATAACGTTAGCTCATTCTTTTGGGCCAACTTTCGCAGAAGCGGAAATTGTCAACTTAAGCCTTTCGGGGAAAAAGATCATGGTAATATCACCAGCTGCCCATGACTCTACCTCAAGTATTTATACTGACACAATCAATTTCTATAATTTAGATTTCAGTTTCTGGAAGAAAATAGTATGCCCCTATGTTCCGGGGTGGATAATGGATGGGTATGTATATTATCCTTCGGAAACTTTGTTTAATACTGATCCTTTGCTGGAAGTAGCCGTGGCTTATGGATACTCATCCTCCGCCGCGGGAAAGTTTTATATTATTAACGAAAATAACGTCATTGTTGATTCAATACCCAATGTATATATTAATGGAGGTGGAAGTGTTTTCAACTTATATGACAAGTATATGAGAGTATACGAAGTTGATACACTTGGAATAGGTTTTCAGGCTGTCGTTACAACACCTACTGGCGTGGCGATATATAACTTGCCGGGTACACTACCATGCAATACTTGTAGTGGGAACGGTCTATGCGTAGCTAAAAATGAACACCCGAACAATGGCATCCAAACACAACCCATACCAAACCCTTCGTCCGAGCAGGTAAAAATCACATTCACATTACCTCAAGGTGCAAACCAGGGAAATTTGGTACTCTACAATACAGAGGGGCAAAAAATAAAATCATTTGTGGTCGATAACCACTTTGGGTATATTATGCTTGATAATTCCAAATTAGCGTCAGGAGTATATTATTACAATATTGAAGTTAATGGCGAAATATCGTCGACTCAAAAACTGGTTGTAATAAAATAAGCTGACTTATTGAAGTAAACATCAGAAAATGAGGGAAGCCCCTCATGTCTGCCGAGGCAGGTTAGGGGGTTGGGGTTGTTGGCGTTTCCTTCAGTTCTTTGATCAGGATCACCGTCTCCGCCCATAATATAGATTCTTTATCTATAAATGCCGCTGTGCCGGGTGCTGTTTCACTATTATCAGGCCCTATCCATTTTACCAGCTTATTCTTTCTAAAATAAAACCGGCTGATGTTCTTTTTTGTCTTTTTGTCATCATACCACACACTGTCGTTGTGCACCTTCGCTGAATCCTCGGTATACGTATCCGGCCTGTTATAAACAAAATTCTCCTGGCGAATGAAGATCAGCATACCGTCATCAAAATAATACTCCGTAAATACCCTGTTCGTATCTGTAAAATGCTCGGCATACATCTTCTTTACCTCTTCTTCGCGGTAATACCCGGTAATAGTACCCTTGGCTGTAGAAGTAATATCATCCACCCGCTTCTGTTTATAATCACTCAGCTTCTGATTAATGGCATTGTACTTTTTATTTACAGACGATACCACATCCTCTGCCTTATCATTGCAGGAAAACAGGCCGACGAACAACAAAAGAAATACTGATAAATACCTGGTCATAAAATCCATAAAGAAGCAGCAAAAATAACATTATTACCATTTATCTCAAGCTAAATATCTCTTCATGGTGAGCCCTGTCATAGTGAGCGAAGTCGAACTACGAACCATGACTTGCCTAATAGTTATTCTTTGCCAAATAAATAATCTACGGCATAGCCGCCACCAACCGCTTTGTATATTCATCCTTTGGTTGTTTCATCACCTGCTCTGCATCACCGCTCTCCACTATCCTCCCATTATGCATCACCATCACACGATCACTGATATAATGCACAACAGACAAATCGTGCGAGATAAAAAGATAGGTAAGTTGCAATTCCTGTTGCAGGTCTTTTAGCAGGTTCAGTATCTGTGCCTGTATGCTCACATCCAGAGCAGATACACTCTCGTCACATATCAGTAGTTCCGGGCGCATCGCCAGCGCCCTTGCTATACCTATACGTTGCCGCTGTCCGCCTGAGAACTGATGTGGGTACCTGTTCAGTGCATCTGCAGGCAGTTGCACCAGGTCCTGCAACCTTCTCACTTCCTTCTGTAGCTCTCTAGCCGGCACTATGCCATGCACCAGCAGTGGCTCGGCAAGCATATCGTATATCGTCATTCTCGGATTGAGCGATGAATACGGGTCCTGGAATATCATTTGTATAAGCCTGCGCATATTCCGCCATCCATTTACGGACAGGTTAACAATATCTTCATTATTAAAAAGTATTTCCCCGCTATTTACCGGTATCAACCCTACGATAGCCCTGCTCAGTGTGCTTTTTCCGCACCCGCTCTCCCCTACCAACCCAAGAGTCTCTCCTTTGTTCAGGGTAAAAGAAACATCATCCACCGCCTTCATATACGTCAGCGGCTTCCCGAGCATGCTCTTGCTTTCGGTAAACCATACCCGCAGATTCTTTACTTCCAGCAGTTCCGTTCCTGTGGCATTTTTTTTATATGGTTGGTGCTCCCGCCCTGTTTCTTCGCTCTTTCTATCATCATCCATCATATCGGCCACAACCGGCAGATGGTAACCTTTTTGCCCTGTAGATGGTTTACATGCCAGCAACGCTTTCGTGTATACATGCCTCGGCTCTTTCAGTACCTGCGCCATTGTGCCATATTCCACGATCTCACCCTTATACATCACCAGCACATTATCAGCTATTGTTGATGCCAGTTGCAGGTCATGCGTTATAAATATCATAGCGCTCTGGTGTTCCTGTTGCAGGTAGCCCATCAGTCGCACTATCTCCTGCTGCACTGTTACATCCAGCGCTGTTGTTGGCTCATCAGCTATAAGCAATGCAGGGTGGTTACACATCGCCATGGCTATCATTACCCGCTGCTTCTGTCCACCAGATAGCTCATGCGGATA
>CAIJNJ010000358.1 GCA_903821975.1 uncultured Bacteroidota bacterium | reverse complement strand
TGCTTTTTCTTCTTTTGTTTTTTTCGCACGGGTCTTCACTGCAGGTTTTGCCTGTTCGGGTACTATTTCTTCTCCAAATAGTGTCATTATCCGCTCACTCATACCTACAAATTACAAAATAGTTTTTAATTGATCGAAATTACTGTTTTTTACATAAAAAAGAGGCTGTCCTTTGCAGAAACAGCCTCCTGAATATTCTTATGCTTATTTAGAAGTTAGACGGGAAATACGTTACGTCCGCCCTTTTATCCATATCCATTTGCAGTAACTGGCCTGCTACATTCATCAATTGCATTTCCTGGCTCCTTCTCTGCCCTGCCAGCATTTGCATCTGCATATTCTGGTCGCCGGGCATTGGTGCGCTGATGCTGTTAAGCACGGTAATAAAGTATACGCCACCTGTACCCTTGATGCCCGGGGATACTGTATTAGGGTTGAATGCCTGGTTAAACGTATAACCGATAACTTTCGGCTCGAAGCCAAGGTTAGGAATATAAGAAGCGCCCATCCTCACCGAATCTGCTTCCTGTACCTGCTGGCCCGATGCAGATGCGATCGCTTCCAGTGTTCCGCTGTATTTCTTCGAGATAATGTCTGCTTTCTTTTCTTCTCTTACTTTTTGCTCCAGCATCGGACGGTTTGCCGGTGTTATTGCAGCCATACCTTTTTCCTGTATAGATATCAGTTTAGCCACAACATAGCGCTGTTCGCCAAGCTGGAATACAGGGGATACATCTCCCACTTTGTGTTCATACATCCACCTTACCACCTCGCGAGATGGCCCTATTCCCGGAATGGTAAAGTTGTTGATCTTCACATTGTCACCCAGCCTTTTGTCCAGGTTTTGTTTTTTAACCGCTGCGTCAAATGCATCGGCTGTAGTGTTCTTTCCGGCAAACTCATTTGCTTTACCGTAGATAGCATTTACAGTACTGTCGCTTGGCGCCAGGGTCTTAGCTATCGTTGCTATCTGCACCGCAGGGGCTATACCATTCTGATCTTCGATTTCCACATAATAATAACCTGAGAAATTTTCGTTGGAATCCTTAATAACTTTCGTTTCTCCCTTTTTGCCTTCGAAAAGGAAGTTTCCGAGCGCCTTCGGCATAGATGGCTTTTGGATAAGTGTAATTGTCATTTCGCCACCCTTTGCTTTGCTTCCGTCATCAACAGAATATATCTGCACTACAGAATCAAATTTACCGCCTGCTTTAATTGCAGTAATAGCGCTGTCTAATTTCATCTTTGCGGCGCTGTCGGTAGCAATATCATTTCCCTGCGCTTTTGTCAATACCAATATATGCCTGCTTTTTACGGAGTCCGGAAGTGTTTTCTTGTCTACAATTTTTGTAAGCCTGTAGCTGCCGTTTTCATAGTATGGTCCATATATGCTGCCAACAGGGGCCTCCATGATCGTATCTGCAAACCTCGACATAAATGTTCTCTTGTTCAGGAACGCTTCTGTATAAGAGTTGGCTTCGTCACTTTTTCCGTTTACAAAACTTTTGTTGTCTTTCGTTGTCTCAAAATCACCTTTCACGTCAGCAAGTGCGCCAAGGGCCCTGGCCGTATCCGCAGAAGACGGGTTGATCTCGAACGATACATATTCTATGCTACGTGTTGGTTGGGTGATCGTGTATTGTCCGGGATGTTTCTGCATGTATGCTTTGATCTCATCGTCTGTAACTTTTACATCGTTATCCGGTACCACAGAAAGCGGTACTTTCACATACTTAATTACAGCCATTGAGTTCTGGTCTTCTGCTGTGCGCTTAGCAATGAAAAAAGGCGCATACAGTCCGTTTGCAAACATTACATTAAACTTGTTGATGCGGTTGTTGCGCAGCACATAGCCTTTTACGGTTTCCCACTCTTCGCGGTATTTTCCGGTTGGGTCCACTTTCTGTGCCTGCTCGGTTATCTCTTTCTCAAAAGCCTTTATGATCGCCGGATCGAACTGGTGAGTGTCCCGGTTCAGGAATATCTGGTTACCCTCCAGTTGGAAGCCCCTGATCATCGGGTCCACGTTCGGGCCGTAGATCAGTTCTTTCTTTTCGTCGTCTGTAGTTTGTATACCTAGCTTATCACACTGTTCTTCTATTTCTGTTTCGTACACAATGTTTTCTATGATCTGCTCATCCATTTTTGCTTTGGTAGCATCATCCATTGTGCGCGTACCATTATAGATAGCGTTAAGCGTTTCAAATTCTTTAATTCTTTTCTGGTATTCTTTGGGGTCTATTTTGGTCCCGTTCACTTTCATTATATTAGAATCGTGTCCACCAAAAAAACTTCCAAAGGAACCATTTCGTGCGTCAGATATGATAAAGCCAACAAGCGCGATAGCTATTACGGCGCCGGCAATTTTTCCATACCTGTTTCTTATTGTTTGTATTACAGACATTGTAGGTTTGTGTTATGTTTTATATTAAGGACGGCAAATTTATGCGAAAAAATGAGATTTCACACAGTTATTGACAGATTGGTGGGTATTTTTAAATATAACATTTATCGTTTTTTGTCTTTCCTTTTTATTTATGCCAAATAACCTGTGTTTTTGGGTAGTTTTTGCTCCTTTTGGGGTGTTTTATTTCTGGTATAATATTTGTTTTATATAGCTAGACATATTACCCCAAAATACTTATTAGATTGGGGTGTGGATTTTTGCGTGCTTTTGCTGTAGAAAAGTTTCCACATTTCGTATAACTAAATAAAAGACAGACGTTTGAGTTAGTTATTCCTCATTTTTTTAGTTTCTCCACAGTGAACTACGATATTAAGGTTTGCCTTTTTACTAACACTTAACTTAATTAACAATCCACAACAGAAATGTTAGTTTATCGTAAACGCTGCATTTTCTCTGTGAATAATAAAACTGTTCTCTGTGAATAAACAGGAACATCGTAATTTGCAATAGGAATTACTTTTTTTATTCCCCATACCCCCAGCCCTAATAATAATAGTTAATTTCTTTAAAAATTTTAAATACTATTAATAGGGGTGTGAATAACAGGGAAAAGGAATTGATCTTTTAATATTTTGTGTATGTTGAGTTCAGCTATAAAGGAAAGCGAAATAGATAAGGTTGGTTTTTTAGATATGGAGATCGATCCGTCATTGGATATTTTTGAAGAGATCAGTAAGTTGAAAAAAGAAAAGAATGCTGTTGTTTTAGCGCATTATTACCAGGAGCCGGACATACAGGATGTTGCAGATTATATCGGCGATAGCCTTGGCCTGGCGCAGAATGCAGCGCGTACAGAAGCGGATATCATTGTATTTGCAGGTGTGCATTTCATGGCGGAGACAGCAAAAATATTGAACCCCGCAAAGAAAGTTTTATTGCCTGATCTTAAAGCGGGTTGTTCGTTAAGCGATAGTTGTCCGCCACCACTTTTTAAAGCATTTAAAGATAAATATCCCGATCATCTTGTTATATCCTATATCAACTGTTCTGCAGGGATAAAAGCATTAAGCGACATTATCTGCACATCTTCAAACGCACAATTAATAGTAGAGAGTTTACCTAAAGACCAGAAAATAATTTTTGCACCTGATAAGAATCTTGGAGGGTACATAAATAAAATGACCGGGAGAAATATGTTGCTCTGGAATGGAGCATGTATGGTGCATGAAATATTCTCTCTTGAGAAAATAACCAAGCTGAAGTCACGTCATCCGGAAGCAAAACTAATTGCACACCCGGAATGTGAAGATACTATTTTGCGCATTGCAGATTTTATCGGCTCTACAACCCAATTATTGAAATATACAGAGAAGGATAAGTCATCAACTTATATCGTGGCCACCGAGACAGGAATATTACACAGTATGCAGCAAAATGCCCCCGGTAAGACATTTATAGCCGCACCGCCAGATAATGCCTGCGCATGTAATGATTGCCCGCATATGAAAAGAAATACACTTGAAAAACTTTATTTGTGTATGAAATATGAGTTGCCTGAAATTAAAATGGAAGAAACATTACGCCTTGCTGCTAAAAAACCTATCGACAGGATGTTGGAGTTAAGTAAAAAACTGGGTCTGGGAGGCTAAATGAGAAAATAAATCTATATGGTTTATTTTTTGTTATTTTTGTATAATATTCTTAACTTGTACCCCTAATTAAAAATTAAATTTATGAAGCAAATTAACTTATTTAAGAATTTATTTCTTGTGGCGCTGCTTTGTGCTACAGGAGCTGTAAACGGGCAGATACACCCGTTGTCGTTTGGTGTTGGTACGATCAACACAAATCCGAACTGGTATGCAAACTATGTTGGTCTTCGCTTTGAAGTTGTAAGCCCGGCATCTGTAGCCGGAGACAAGCAGTATACGACCGCAAATAACGGCAGCGGTGCTACCGGCGAATGGGGTGGAGTCGTTACTTCACCAATCATAAATACACCAATACAAATGCCACAGGCCGGAGATAGCCTTTGTAACACAGGTGTTCCCATCACACCAGGTCTTATGACTGGTAAGATTGGTTTTGTTTATCGTGGAACCACAGAATTTGGCGCTAAAGCGTTAGCTTGTCAAACAGCTGGAGCTATTGCATGTGTTATTGTAAACAACATTCCTGGTGCGCCAGTAGGAATGGGTGCAGGAGCTTCAGGAGCTTCAGTTACAATTCCGGTTTTTATGATCTCAAAAGCAGATGGAGACGCGATAGATGCGCTTTACAATTCAGGTACTATAGCTAACATGACCATCTCTATGTGGGGTCAAAATCTGCTTGACGACCTTGGTTTTGTACCTGCAGGCGAAGCAATGTGGCATAACTACGCTATTCCTTCTAACCAGTTAGGCCCTGATGGCAACCCAACAGCTTACAACATGGTAGATGGTGCTTTTATCGCTAACTATGGTACTAATGCGGAAAGTGGAGTAAAACTGGTTACAACAACAAGCTTTACGCCAACAGGTGGCATTGCTGCAGTTCAACACATGGATTCGGTAGCGCTTACCGGTACTTTCGATAACACTTCAAGCACTTCAGATTCTGTTATGGCAATGTTCAATTCTATTGAATATCCATTGAGCGCATCTGGTACCGGCCGTTTTGATGTTACCTACAACATTAAAATGACTGCAGTTGACCAATATCCTTCAGACAATACAAAGACTGTTTCTTTTTACGTTACAGACAGCGTTTATTCTAAAGGCACGTATGATTTTACAAACAATGTTCCTGCAAGGTCTATTTATGAAGAATTTGGCGGTGGTATAGAGTTTTGCTGGGGCCCAATGTATTATGTAGCTCATGGCGGAACAGCTTTATCTGCTGTTCAGTATTCTTTAGCTAAGCCATATGTTGCCGGCAATCCTTACTTCCCCGCTACACAGCAAACATCTAACATCTACATCTTCCAATGGGTTGATGGCCTGGTTGGTGGCACAGCGGATAGCATCGTTGAGAATGGTGAATTGCAATTAGTAGGTTCGGCAACCCATACAATGGGAACAAACGATACTTCTGAAGCAACATTGTATCAGCAGATATACACAGATACAAATGGTAACAATACCGGTTCTCAGTTGATGCTCGATTCAAACAGCTGGTATTATGTATGTATCGACATTCCTGCTACAACAGCCGATCCTTTGTACCTTGGTTGCGATGGTCAGCTGGATCCCTATCCACGAGTATTTGGCCGTTATCATGCTAACGTAGGTGGTTCCGGTAATCATCTTCTCGATTACACAGGTTTGGAATTAGGTTTCCCTAAGGATTCGGTAGCTTATTACGCAGCATATGGTAACAGCCCTGTTCCTTTTGCCGGTACTGCTTATGTTAACTCCGTGGATTCGTTTGTATACAGCAACATGTTCGGATTGATTCCTGCCGTGTCTATGATCGCTAACAATAATCCTTCAAATGCTGGAGTGAAATCTGTTGGCAAGCCATTGGCAAACGTTTCTTTATTTCCTAACCCGGCTAAAGATCAGTTGAATGTTTCAGTAGCTTTTGACAAGAACGAAAAAACAGTTACTTATGAGATCATCGATGGTCTTGCTCGTTTTGTAAGTAAAGAAACACACAACAATGTTCAGAACGAAACTTACACGATCAATACTGGTTCGCTTGCATCCGGTAATTACTTCCTCATCATTAATGCAGAAGGCAAAATGATGACCAGGAAATTCACAGTTGTTAAATAATATTTTATTATAATGTGTTTGTGACGGCTACCATTTGGTAGCCGCTTTTTTTTGCGGCATTCGATTGTATTGGTCACCGGAGCGGTGTATGTAATTATATAACAAGTAGATTAACAGAATGCAGCTAAGTACTAAGTAGTGGTTCCTTCTTACGGCATAGGTATAATATTATTTTCAGAAGGCAAAGTATGCCAGGTTATAACTTTAGATGAAGAGTGGGTGCGCTGAGGAATTGGGGTGTTAGTTCGAGCCGCTTCTGAATGTTTTTAAGGAAGAATAGATATTCACAGACCTATTTGGTGCGTATTATTCACAAAAAGACTTAGCCCCCGTAGAATGAATTTTATAACCGAATGGAAGGATTAATGATAAGAAACTATGGCAACTTGAAACCGATCCCCAGGTCTATACCGATAACTGAATTGGTATTTTCAGGGATGAAATGAATGGACTGCGTGATCTCGATCTTGGTGTTTATTTCAAAGGTGACACCCTGCGTAAACAAAATAGTAATGTACTTAGTATCCGGTTGCGGGTTATATGGTATGGGGTTCACCTCTGTAAGTGACGGAGGATTATTGTTGGCTTGCAACATATTGCATTGTATACCCGCTCCGCAAAATGGGCGCACCTTACATTTCTCTGGTAAGAAATAATATTGTATGGTAACCGGCAATGAGAAAATGTACGGCTTGGAGTTATTTTGTTTTCCGAAGAATGACGGACTTGTTATCGTGTTTTGAAATGAGGTGTAATTTAAACCGGCCTCCACCTTGAAATGTGTGTTCAGTGGTTTTCTCAACACAAGTGATTTACTAACGCCATAATGGATCTTACTTTGTTTGCTATGCAGCAACGGGCTTGAATTAAAGAGCAACTCCCTGCCGGTTTGAAAGCCAACGGATACAGCGTGTTCTTTTTTGGCGGAATGTTTTACCTTATCCTGTGCAAATCCGCATACAGACGCTATTACGAGCGTTAGCAGCGCAACGGTGTAAGATAATATTTTGCTTGAGGCGGACATTGATTACAAAGTAACGGAATATTTTATAGTTTATTGTTAAATTTTGCTTTTTATTTTTTGTTTCACGTGGAACATTTGATTTTCCATGCCCTACTGGGGTGTTCTGTTTATTAGACTTTTTATATTGGCAATAGTTTAACAAAATATATGCCACCAACCATTTAGTCGCATCTATTATCAAACGGTATTTGTACCTTTGCAGATATGTTTCCCGAATACGATGTAATTGTTGTTGGAGCCGGTCATGCAGGTTGTGAAGCCGCAGCCGCAGCCGCCAATATGGGGTCGAAAGTACTATTGGTTACCATGAACATGCAGACTATCGCCCAAATGAGCTGTAACCCGGCCATGGGTGGAATAGCCAAAGGCCAGATCGTGAGGGAAATTGATGCACTTGGTGGGTATAGCGGAATTGTTAGCGATGCCAGTATGATCCAGTTCCGGATGCTAAACAAGTCAAAAGGTCCCGGAATGTGGAGCCCTCGTTCTCAGAATGACCGCATGATGTTCGCTACAAAATGGCGGGAGATGCTCGAAAACACCCCAAATGTTGATTTTTGGCAGGATATGGTTAAGGGTTTGATTGTTTCACGTGGAACAGTTAGGGGGGTTGTTACGGGAATGGGGCAGGAAATAATGGCAAAATGTGTGGTTTTAACCAACGGAACCTTCCTGAATGGGGTTATTCATGTAGGCGAGAAGCAATTTGGCGGTGGCAGAATGGGTGAAAAGGGAGCAACAGGCATAACCGAGCAACTTGTAGAGATGGGTTTTGAAAGCGCAAGGTTGAAAACCGGTACACCACCACGCATAGATGGAAGAAGCCTTGATTATTCCAAAATGGAGATACAGGATGGGGATGAAGAAGTTGTCGGTTTCTCTTATTTACCGCTTCCTAAGATAAAACCACAGGAACAACGCTGTTGTTGGGTTACATATACCAGTCCTGAGGTGCACGAGATATTAAAGACCGGTTTTGAGCAGTCGCCCATGTACCAGGGGCGCATAAAAGGAAGCGGACCAAGATATTGCCCAAGTATTGAAGACAAAATAACCCGTTTTGCCGAAAGGGAGCGCCATCAATTGTTTGTAGAACCGGAAGGGTGGAACACAGTAGAGATATATGTGAATGGTTTTAGCACCTCTTTACCCGAGGATGTACAATATAAAGCCCTGAAAATGGTGGCCGGGTTTGAAAATTGTAAGTTTTTCAGGCCTGGATATGCTATAGAATACGATTATTTCCCACCAACACAGCTAAAATTCACCCTGGAAACTAAATTGGTCAGCAACTTATTCTTTGCCGGGCAGATAAATGGCACTACGGGTTATGAAGAAGCAGCCTGCCAGGGATTGATGGCCGGAATAAATGCAGCAAGAAATGCAAAAGATCTGGAACCGGTGGTTTTAAAGCGCAGTGATGCGTATATAGGAGTCCTTATCGACGACCTAATAAATAAAGGTACAGATGAACCTTACCGTATGTTTACCAGCAGGGCAGAGTACCGTACTCTGCTGCGGCAGGATAATGCGGATCTCCGTTTAACCCAACTTGGCCATGATATTGGACTTGCTTCAGACGAAAGGTTGCTGTTAATGAACGAAAAAAAGGAAAAGGTCAATAAACTAAAGAATATTCTTGCCGACTTTACCATAGACAAGGATATGGTAAATAAGCTGCTCGCCGACAATAATTCTTCCCAGCTCAATGATAAGACGCGGGCAATAAAGCTTTTATTACGCCCCGGTATTGGATTGAAAGATATGATCCTCGCTATCCCGAGCCTGGCAGAAGCGGTTGGTGAGGTAGACCCATTGGTAGTAGAACAGGTAGAAATACAGGTGAAGTACGATATTTATATAGAAAAGGAACAGGAATTGGTAACAAAGATGTCGGCTCTCGAGAATCTAATGATTCCCGAAACCTTTAACTACGAGAAACTAACTGCTATATCTACAGAGGCTCGCCAGAAGTTGAATAAAATAAAGCCCCGCACACTTGGGCAGGCAAGTCGCATTAGCGGAGTAAACCCCAGCGACGTGCAGATATTAATGGTATACATGGGCCGGTAGTTATGGAATTAAAAGCCGCTATTCTTCATTATTGTAAATACCAGGAGCGCTGCCACTCCGAAGTGCGCAACAAGCTATATGAGTTGGGTTGCACAACGCCCGAGGTGGAACAAACCATAGCCGGTTTGGTAGAAACCGGCGTTCTGAACGAAGAGCGTTTTGCCCGCGCCTTCGCCGGCGGTAAGTTCCGGATGAAGCAATGGGGGCGTGAAAAGATAAAACAACAGCTAAAACTCCGCAAAATATCTGATTATTGCATCAAAAAGGCAATGACAGAGATCTCCCCTGAAGAATACGAAATCACATTAAACAAAATATCATCTAAAAAGATTGAAGAAATAAAAAAAGACAGAAGCATATTATCACGAAAATCAAAGCTCTACAGGTACCTCGTCCAAAAAGGCTATGAAAGGGATATTGTATCAGATGTGGTAAATACCGCCTACCCACTCCACAAGTAATAAAAAATTTACCTATCTTTGCGAAACTAATCGCGAAATATATGGTTCAGCAGGTGACAGAGGGCGTAAGTATTATGGTAGAAACTTTTTACCAGCCAGCACAGTCTAATCCCTTGAATTCAGAGTTTTTGTTTGCATACCGCATCACCATAGAAAATCTCACAATATATCCGGTAAAATTAGTTAGCCGCCACTGGCATATTCTTGACAGCAATGGCACACATCGTGAAGTAGAAGGCGACGGCGTAGTCGGTGAGCAGCCGGTAATAGCGCCCGGCGATAGCTACCAATACACATCAGGTGCAAACCTCCACAGTGAAATAGGAAAGATGTACGGTACCTACCTGATGGAAAACCTGTTCAACAAAAAGAAACTTACTGTAAATATTCCCGAGTTTCATCTCATCGCTCCGGCCAAGATGAACTAAACACTTTCCTGTTTTAATGCAGCACCCCAACATTACTATCGCCAACAAATGGTTTGACGCATTTAATGAGCACAACCTTGAAAAGCTGTTGTCGCTTTACGATGATAATGCAGAACACTACAGCCCAAAACTGAAAATAAGAATGCCGGAAACCAATGGCCTTGTATCCGGTAAAGCTGCATTGCGCGCATGGTGGAAGGATGCTTTTGACCGCTTGCCTACACTGAATTACATACCCACAACATTGACCGCCAATAATGATCGTGTATTCATGGAATATATCCGGAAAGTAGAAGGTGAGCTGGATATGCTGGTTGCCGAGGTGCTGGAGATCAAAGACGGGGTGATCATAGCATCAAGGGTATACCACGGCTGATGATCACAAGATCTCGCTTATTTCCTGTTTCTTATTTTTCAATTGCACTTCGAGGTCCTTCCACATTTTCACCTGCTTTGCAACCTTAGTGAGCGTGCCAAGTGAAGTAATGTGCTCCGCTACAGACTGTATGCATGGATCTAAAACTTTCCCGGTAAAATAAGTAACACCCGCTCTTTTCCGCTCCTGCAAACGAGCGTCTTCAGAAGCAGCAACAAGTGCATTTATCTGCTTTTGAAAGCCCAGCGCATGCCCCTGCGCTTGTTTCATAGCAACCGATATCTGTTCATACATCGACACATTTTTTTCTTTTGGCCCTGTTTTACGTTTCAATATTTCCGGCAGCATTTGCTCAGTATAAG
>CAIJNJ010000357.1 GCA_903821975.1 uncultured Bacteroidota bacterium | reverse complement strand
TTAGAAAATGAAAAAGAACTAAGGCAATTGACCAGCGATGAAAAAAAACTGACTAAGTTTTTAGTTAACTGCATCGCTTATCTTGAAATCGAAAAGAAATTGCCCGGCCTTCTTAGCCTAGAGCAAAAACAGGAAAATATTAATAAAATGCTTTATCCGGTACAATGGACTGGTAGCCGGGATAATAAAAATGACTTTGTCCAGCTTATCTATGGATTGCATCAGTCTGGTTACCTGAATAAAGGGAGCGGTGAGATAACCAAGATAGTAGAATCCCTTGCCAATATTCTGAAAGTTGACTTAGGAAAGAACTGGCAAAGCAACCTTTCGTCAAGTATTCATAAATCCAAACATGGCTATGAGCCACCAATTTTCAATAAAATTAAGTTGGCTTATCTTCGTTACTCTGACGATCTGGTAGCAGCCAAAAAGATTAATAAGTAACTCCCACCAAAAAGAAATAAAATACAATTAAGCAGATGTATTCTCTGCTTTTTTTGCTTTTAGAACCTGCCGACCGCAGGCATTTAGCATTTTTCTGCCCCCACCTCACCTCCAAGTAGGACAAAATCGGCTTTTTGCCGATTTAGCTTTATCTCAAAAAAGGGAGGAAATATGCAAAATCAGTTAACGGAACTAACAGAACGGTTAGAGAAAATTGAGCTGCTATTAGCACAAGTATTAATGCGAAAGGACGGCAAAAAGGATGATGATAAGTTGTTATCTATTAAAGAGGCAGCGAGTTATCTCCATTTGTCTGTGTCCAGAATGTACAGCCTGATATATGAGGGAAAACTAAAGCCTATTCAGCGTAGGAAGAATAGTAAAATTCTATTCTATACGCAAGAACTGGATAACTATCTGGCAGAAGATTATAAACGCCCGGCGGAACTTTTAATAAACAATAGCAGGAAAAATACAGTAAACAATAAAAAACAACAAATATGGCTTTAGCAAAAGAGATGTATTCGGCAAACAGGGTAAACCTCATTTATCAGCTTTTAAAAAATGAGGCAGATAATGGAACACCAAAAGAGTACGATGTAAAAGTGGATGAACTAAAAGTCGTCAGCCGGACCAATGACCCTGAAAGGTTTTATTCCCATGAAGAGTTTGTACTACCAGAAACCCGGAACATTACTATTAATATCTATGATAGTAAATCCCACAGGTGTACACGGTATATATTGCTTCTAAGAGAAGAAGAACCATCAAAACAAGAACTATCCGGCATAGAGAAGTCGATAAACACAAAAATGTTTCAGGAAAGAAAGAAGTGGGAATATGACCAGCTAAAAAAGGAATATGATGATCTAAAGGAACAATTAGATGAATCAGAAGAATACGCTGATGCGCTTAAAACTAAGATAGATCAACTTGAGGCAGAGAAAAGCACCAAGTCAAATAAAATAACCGATACAATTATCGGATTAGCCGGGGTTTTACTTGCCAGCAAGCCTAATGCACTCAGCGGTATTCCCTTGATAGGTGATTTATTAGGAGGTAACAAAGAAAAGCAATTGCCTCCCGAAGATCAATGTGAAGTGACTGTTGAAGAAACGGAATGCACAGCTAGCTTTCAGAAAAAGGGTACACCAAAAACTTTTACAGGTGAGATCACTGATGAGGATGAGCAAAATCTTAAGGAAGCACTGCATCCGTTTTTTAAACCGGAATACATCGATAGAGTTGGGCAAATCATTCAATATCTGTTTATGCACAATCCTTTTATCGACCAAACAATAAAAGTGATGGAACATGCCATTAACCAGGGAGAGCAAACAAAAAAGGCAGCGTAAATTATTACTTACTTAAAAAATCAGACTATGGGTCTTTATACATTACCGATAACCATTGAGGCAAATTCACAGATTGAAGCTGAGCAAAAACTTCAGCAATTGATACAGGGGGCGGCATTACCGCAACGAACTGCTGTAGGAAAGGTAGTAGGTAGCATACTTTATGAAATGCTAGACTATTACATGACCAAAAAAGCTCCGGCTGTATCTGCCGAAAAGGGAACGAATACACGTGAATCAATTAAAAATCAGGGAGATAAAAAGTGAATGAAACCCTAATATAAAAAATCATACCACATTGATAATCAATTAGTTGTACTTTTGTATGGAGAGAAAACGACAAAAAGAAATAGGCACGTTAATTGCACAAGACAGAGAAAAAGGTTACCAGCAAACTGATGTTTTCCCCGATAGAATTCCTATCGAAAAATTCAGGGCGATATGGAACGATGATAAGGTTCAATATAGTGATGAGCAATTATTCAAAATCAGGGAATGGTTGTATGCCATGTGTAATGTTGCGCTGTCAGTTGCAGAAGAACAATTTGATAACAGGAACAAAATTATAGAACTAAAACCGGACACAGATGAAGCAAAAGAAAGCCATTTTATACATCCGAGTGAGTACAGACGAGCAAGCTGAAAAAGGGCATAGCCTTGCCCATCAGGAAGAAATGCTACGGAAATATTGCGCTGCAAATAGTATCGAAATTGTAGCGTTTTATAGGGAGGACTATTCAGCTAAGACTTTCGACAGGCCAGAGTTTAATAATATCATTGCTGCCCTTCGTAAAAACAAGGGCATGGCTGATTTGTTGCTATTCTTGAAATGGGACAGGTTTTCCCGAAATGCACCAGAGGCATACACGATGATCAGCCTTCTTCATAAGCTAGGCGTAGAACCACAGGGAATAGAGCAGCCATTAAACATGGAGATACCGGAACAAAAATTCCTGTTGGCTTTATACCTGACCGCTCCGGAAGTAGAGAA
This sequence comes from uncultured Bacteroidota bacterium, assembly GCA_903821975.1. Taxonomy (GTDB): domain Bacteria; phylum Bacteroidota; class Bacteroidia; order Chitinophagales; family Chitinophagaceae; genus Nemorincola. The sequence continues at coordinate 1,198 of CAIJNJ010000357.1, read as the reverse complement.
TGACCGAAGGGCAATGAATATAACTGCCGGAATACGGAAAGCAATGAAAGATGGTCGTTACATGGGTTCCGCTCCTTACGGTTATAAGCATAGCCGCAACGAAAATAACAAGCCATGTATAGCTCCAAACAAGAAGGAGCAGGAAATGGTTGAGGTGGCGTTTGAAATGATGGCAAGTGGCAATTACCATATTGAGGAACTAAGGCATATTCTCAACAAGAAGGGTATGCATTTGGGAAGAACAAGGTTCTGGTGTATGCTTCGTAATCCTGTTTACATCGGTAAAGTCGCTGTTCCAGCCTACAAGCAAGAACCGGGTATGGTAGTGAAAGGTACACATGATGCCATTATTGCTGATACTTTGTATTATGAGGTTCAGGATGTACTTGAAGGCCGTAAACGAAACCTACGCAATTCACCCTTCTGCCAAAAGGAGGAATTACCGCTAAGAGGCTTTCTTACTTGCGCAAAATGTGGTAAGACACTAACAGGCAGCGCATCAAAAGGAAGAAGCGCACGTTACTACTATTATCATTGTAAGAATGAATGTAATGAACGTTTCCGTGCAAACGAAGCAAACGAAAGTTTTGAGCAGATGCTGGAATATATCAGCAGCATGGATAAAATTTATCGGTCTTGCGAATTGATAATGGCGGGTGCATCTAAGAAGAATGGGCAGGACAAGTCCAATGAATTGCTTCAACAAAAGAAGGAATTAGAGACTTACAAAAAGCGATTGGATAATGCCCAAACGCTTATGCTTGATAGCGAACTTGATGCAGCAGACTACAGGAAAATCAAGACAAAACTAGAGCCAGAAATAGAACGGTTAGCATCGAAAATTGCTCAGTTAAGTAAGAACGATAACAATGAGAAGGGGATAATAGACTTTGGCTTTTATTTTCTGCGGAATATGAGCAAACTCTTTACCAGTGCGAGTTTGGACAAGAAAAGATACATTCTCGGTTCGACCTTCCCGGAAAAATTGATTTATGACAATGGCTTCTATCGAACCGCATCGGATGAAAATGTTCTTATCCTGATAGCTAATACTGGCAAGGATTTGGGAGAAAAAAAGAAAGGAAGGCGAGATTTATTTCGCCTTCCTTCCCGTAGAGTGGAGAATACCGGAGTCGAACCGGTTACCTCTTGCATGCCATGCAAGCGCTCTAGCCAAATGAGCTAATTCCCCGATGGG
>CAIJNJ010000356.1 GCA_903821975.1 uncultured Bacteroidota bacterium | reverse complement strand
GTACCACACGTGCGCAGTCGATGGACGTACTGAGCTCACAGGCCAATATAGCCGGTTATAAAGCCGTGCTGCTTGCAGCCACACAATACAGCAGGTATTTTCCTATGTTCATGACGGCGGCCGGAAGCATACCACCCGCAAAGGTGCTGATACTGGGAGCAGGTGTTGCCGGATTGCAAGCCATAGCCACAGCAAAAAGGCTGGGCGCAGTGGTAGAAGTGTTTGACACACGCCCTGCGGTGAAAGAAGAAGTAATGAGCCTTGGAGCAAAGTTCGTGGAAGTGGAAGGTGCAGCCGATGCCTCGAAAGCAGGTGGCTACGCGGTGGAACAAAGTGAGGACTTCCAGCGCAGGCAAAGAGAAAAGATACACGAGCATGCTAAGAAATCGGATATCATTATTACCACGGCACAGATACCGGGCAAGAAGGCCCCGATACTGATCACAAAGGCAATGATAGAAGATATGCGTGCGGGTTCTCTGATCGTGGATATAGCATCTGTGACCGGTGGGAATACCGACCTTACTGAGAACGACAAGACAGTAATGCACAATGGTGTATCTATAATAGGCAACTCTGCACTGGCAGCAACTACACCTGCTGATGCCAGCAAGCTATACAGCAAGAACGTACTCAACTTTGCAAAGCTCATCATCGATAAGGACGGTGGTATGAACCTGAATTTTGAAGATGATATTGTAAAAGGCACCTGTATTACACACGATGGCAAAGTAGTTAATGAGCGCGTAGCGGCATTAACAAGCGTACCAGCCTAAATTTCACTGCAACTTTTGACTTTTGAATTTTCACTTTTGAATTAACATAAACATGGATACTATAATCAATCTTTTTACGGATGCCGCTACTTATCGTTTGATAACGATCGTGATCCTTTCTATTTTCCTGGGAATAGAAGTTATATCCCGCGTGCCGTCTGTGCTGCATACACCGCTGATGAGTGGTGCCAATGCAATACATGGTGTAGTAATAATAGGTGCCATAATAGTTATGGGACAAGCGCCTACGGATGATTACCTGGCACTCACGCTCGGCTTTCTTGCCGTGATACTGGGTACACTGAATGTGGTTGGCGGCTTTGTAGTTACCGACCGCATGCTTGAAATGTTCAGTAAAAAGAAAAAGAAGTAAAAAAATCTCATGGATGAAATTTCAAATTCCAAGAATACTTTTTCAAAAACAAAAAAGCAATCCAAACTCCTAATTACAAATTCCTAATTCCACAAAAATGCAAAGCGCAATACTATTACTCAGCTATCTAATAGGGTCTGTTACCTTCATAATGGGTTTAAAAATGCTGTCGCATCCGGATACGGCACGAAAGGGAAACCTGGTAGCAGCAGCAGGCATGACAATAGCGATATTCGCGACTATATTTTTATATGAGTATAAAGAAGGCGAAGCGCTTTTACACTTGCATAACTATGGATGGATATTTGCAGGACTGGCAATTGGAACAATAGCCGGTACTATGGCGGCAAAGAAAGTGCAGATGACTGCCATGCCTGAAATGGTTAGCTTATTTAATGGTATGGGCGGAGCATGCGCTATGCTTATATCTATAGTGGAGTATCACCATAACGCGCATCCGGAAACAGGTACGCTGATCGTGATCGTGCTGGGTATGATGATAGGAACGGTATCATTCGCAGGAAGTATTATAGCGTGGGGCAAGCTGAATGGCCGTATCAAGGACAGAACGATACCCGGCGGGCAAATGATCAACTTCCTCATTTTCGGAGGCCTCCTTGCTCTGGCTATAATGGTAATCGGCGGATTTGTAGCAGATACAACTTATGTTTTTTACGGTATAGCAGTGCTTGCGGCTTTATATGGTGTGCTATTTGTGATGCCTATAGGTGGTGCAGATATGCCTGTGGTAATTTCCCTGCTCAACTCCTTCACCGGTGTGGCGGCAGCTTTTGGCGGCCGATTACGGGCTGGTGGAGATGGCGGG
>CAIJNJ010000355.1 GCA_903821975.1 uncultured Bacteroidota bacterium | reverse complement strand
TTGCCCCGGTGGGTGCATATGAATGTATCCTTAACCAGGTCATAAGTGCTTTCAGATATATTGATCCGGTTTGTCTCACTTGTTTGTTCCATCCTTGCATCCTGCAAGGTCATATCACTCAGCTCGCTGGCTATGGCGTCCCGGTAGTTCACCTTGTCATATTCACACGGTGTGACGTATTTATTGGCATAAAAAGCCCTTTTCTGCTGAAACACTTTGTGAACGAACTTTGTATATAATTCTTCAATGCCCGCAGCATCATCCCCCTTTGCTATCAGCCCGGCAATAATTGCACCGGTAGATGTGCCTGAAACAAGATCAACAAAAGCATGAGAGGGAATACCTGCGATCTCTTCCATTTTCTTGAGCAGTTGTATGGTCATTATACCTCTTATACCACCACCATCAAGACATAATAACACCCTGTTACCTGCTAGTTCCCCGTCAACATTATAAGTCGGTATTCCTAAATTCCGGTAAGCAGTTTGGAGCTCCGGGGTCAATATTTTTAAAGACATACCTACAAAGATTTAAATTAAAGATAATAAAACACTATATAAAACAAGTGTTTATAAATGTAATCATCTTTTCATGAATGTCATATTATTCTGTAGAGCACTATGGAAACACATGGTGAAATGAAGAGGCGTTATACCTCATCAATGCAAATGTTTATGCAAAACCTCAATACCGGCAATAAAGACAACTAGCGCAGTAACCCTGCGAATCACAACCGGGTTGTATTTTTTTATACCCATGCGCGAACCCATCTGGCCGCCAACAAATACAGCAGCAGCAAGCATACCAATGTGCGTATAATTAATATCTTTAGGTACAGTTGAAAGCTGTCCTGCTATACCGGAAATAGAATTTACCAGGATAAAGAAACTTGCTGTCGCTGCAATTTTCTTAGGTGTATCCCACTTCATCAGGTTAAGTACCGGCGAAAGAAAGATGCCACCACCTATGCCCACCATCCCCGATAGAAAACCAATTGCACCGCCTATACCGGCGTCCCGTACATAACTGCTATTAACAGCCGTAGCTTCATCCTGTATCCGCTTTGTCTTTATCCAAAGCAATACAGCCGCTATTAACAGGCTGCAACCAAGAATAATAAAGAAAGTGTCTTCACTCAGCTTTAACCGGGCACCTGCAAAAGCCATTGGTACACTGACCACTGCAAGCGGCAGTACTTTTTTCCAGTCTACCTGCTTATGACGGATAAAAATGATCGTACCGCCTGTCACCACAATAATATTGCAGACCAATGCAGTGAGCTTCATCTCCTGGAATGGAAAAGCAAAGAAGGTCAGCATGGCCAGGTAACTGGACCCACCGCCAAAGCCTACAGATGCATAAACAAACGCGATCACGAAAAAGAACAAAACCAATTCCCACTGCATAAGATCAATTTAAAGATTGTTATTTTCCGTAGATATAATAGAAGGTCAACCGCCATACCACATCAGTACCCTTCATACCTGTTACCCCTGAATTAAATGCATCATTAACAGCACTCTGCACCAGCGACGATGTGTAGGTATTCACCCATAGGTTTGGCATAAAGTGTATGTTCTTATACGGCGTGTAATCCAACCCCAGCAATACAAATTGCTGTTTCGTTGTGGGATCATATGGTGCAGTTAACGCGGTGTAACTCCTGGTGTTCGGGTCGTTCACAACGGAGCTGAGGTTGCCTGATGGGTCGAAATTATCAAAGCGCGCAAAAAAGCCAAGCAACGCATTCCCTGCCGGGCTTGAAAGAATGCGGCCACGTACAAAAACAGACATTGCCATTGCATCAGATGTGCGGTAGTATATATTCCCGTCTTTACCGGCCACCTTCAGATCACCCATAAGTGTCGTATGGAAACCTTCAAAGCCAATCGTAAATCTTTTCGTGTTCCACGCAGCAAACAGTTTCGTCATATTACGGTCGTGATACCATACACCATTAGGGCTGGCTATACCAGCCTTGGCACCGGGTGTATACACACCCCAGTTCAGCCGCTCATAATCCTGGTAAAGATTTATGACCAACCTCTTGTCAAAGAATTTAGCATAAACATTACCATAAAACCATTTGTTCTGGTCGGTCTCGGGTTTTGCCATTGTACCATTGCCGGCCATTACGTTGTATCCGAACTTACCGTTTGCATCAAACCACCCTTGCAGCGATGCACCCATATCATAGCATGGCGTGCCATATAGATCAGAAACCGTCCGCTCTACGGAGCGGTAGCTCCACACTTCTTCCGGCGCCTGATCATCCCTGCCTGTTTTTCCATATGCCGGGTCATTTTGCTGGCCTATTACAAGGTCGGTGCCATGCCATATATTCTTCCAGCGAACATTCGCGTATTTCACAAAGGGAGCCAGTTTATTATTAGCCAGCAGGTCACCGGCAGTTGCGCTGAAAGGAGCACCATAATCATTCTCCGAAGAGAGTGTGAATTGTACCGAAAACCGTTGACTGATCTCATAGTCATAGCCTAGATAAATGCGGCGAAACTGGAACAGGCTGGTATTAACTGGCACACCCGTATATTGGTTCGCACCACCTCTGTTTAGCAGATCGGCATTGCTTTTATAAGCATAGTCGCCAAAAACACAACCCCACAATTGACCGTGAGGCTTGAATTCCGGGATAGTATCTACTTCCTGTGCCTTAGCGACACCGGAAAAAAGTAAAAAAAGGGCTGCAAAAATATTGGCACTCAAAAAACTATAGCCATATTGTTTGTTGAATGGGAGTAAGCTTTTTACCATGCTATTTTGTTTTGGCTATGTTTTAATAAACATATCGGCTAGTAAAAAAAATTAGAACTTTATTGACTTAGATAATTCTTTTGATGCTTTTATCATTTTCTCTTCAAGCTGGTAGTATAGCTTGATCACTTTCTCACCTGCTTCCGTAACTATAGCGCCGCCACCACCCTTGCCCCCTAATACCTTTTCAACTAAAGGCTTGTCAGACCGGCTGTTCATATCCTCTACCATCTGCCATGCCTGCCTGTAAGACATCTTCATTTCTTTTGCACCTTTAGTGATCGAGCCCGTACTTTTTATGTTTTCCAGTAGGCGCACCCTGCCTAACCCAATAAAATGCCCTTCTTCCTCATTTATCCACACACGGAAACCAATAGAATATTTCTTAGATACAGGCCTCATACTGATATCACTATGCTTTATAAAACACACCGAAATGTACAAAAAAAATGAATTAAACAAAAGCCTTCTCTACAAAGTACATACTCAGGTCACCTTTATTCTTTGCCTGTATCTCACCCCTGTAAGTACATACAAACTTATCTTTTACCAGGTTATAGGTCGACTCTGAAATATTGACCTTACCGGCTTCGCTGTTCTGCTCCATACGCGCAGCAATATTCACCGCATCCCCCCATATATCATAAGCGAATTTTATAACCCCAACTATACCCGCCACAACGCTGCCGCTGTGTATACCAATGCGCAACTGGAAAGTCTTCTCTCCCATTTTTTGTTGTCGTTGGTGCATGAACTCATTAATATCCAGTGCGGCCCTTACAATATGCTCCGCATGCTGTTCATCGGCCACAGGTAGACCCGACACTGCGAGATAAGCATCGCCAATAGTTTTTATCTTCTCAATATTATACCTGCCTATTATCTCATCAAATGCCTTGAAACATGCATGGAGCTCATCAATGAGTTGCTGCGGGTTCATTGTTTCACTGGCCTGCGTAAAATTTACAAAATCAGTGAACATAACAGTCACATGGTCGAAATACCGGGCTTCTGCGGTGCCCTTATCTTTCAATTCGTCAGCAACTTCTGCCGGAAGGATATTCAGCAGCAGATCCTCCGATCTTTGTTTTTCTATCGAAAGTAATTTGTTGGTTTTCTTCTGATTTCTGTAATTCCTTAGAATAAAGAAAATAGCCACTAGCAATAGTGTGATACTCACAAACCAGAATACCCATATCAGCACTTGTATTTTCAACTCCCTCTCTCGTTGCTGCACGTCTGTGATATGCTTCTCTATATTCATCTTCTGCTCCACACCGGCAAGTATCAAAGCGCTTTTTTGTACCGCAGAACTATCCGATACGCGTTTAGCCGAGTCCGAAAAACTGTATGCCAGTTGATACCTACCGGATAGAAAATATGCTTTTGCAAGCCTTGAATAAATGCTTTCTAAAAGTTCATATCGATCCCATTTCCTGCCGTCAATCACCATTTGGTATGCCTGCAGCAACAATTTCAGGCCTTGTTGTTTGTCATTTAATTCAAGATATACATCACCGAGTATGGCAATTGAATTTGCGGCATTGTCATTTAGTTTATTATGTTCCAGCCCCGTTTGTATATCGTACTCAAGGAGGGGGATTGCTTCTTTATAGCGCTTTTCCAGGTAGTAAGTTATCCCAAGGTTCCCGCCTGTAATGCCTATCCATGCAGTTTTATTAGCATCCTTGGCAAGGGCATATGCCTCATTGAAATAATACTCTGCAGAGTCATATACCCCCGAGCGGCGAAAACACAGCCCCATAGTATTGAGAAAATCAAAAAAGGCGGGCTGCTTATGTTCTGTTGGTATGTTTTTAGCTTCCCTGAATATTGCTATAGCATTAGCGTAGTCTCTGAAGCGGTAATAGCCCAAACCAAAGTCATATAGAAAAGTGTACTTAGAGGGAAAATCATTGACTGAATATTTAGAATAAATGTTGTACGCTTCTAAAGAATATTGGAATGCCTTATCATACGTTGCCGGATATAACCAATAATTCTGCGCCAGTATATTCAGCGCCTGCGCTTCAAGCTCAGGCATTTTATTTTCTTCAAGTTCTTTAATAAGTTCAGGTATCTCTCCCTCTGTCTTTGCGCGCGCCCTTTTCCCAAATTTCGATGCATAGACATACTCCCTTATTTTAAAGGCATATTTTAATCTTTGATCGCCTTTCGCTTCCGCCCACTTTTCAAGCTCCGCTAATTCATGATATACTGTAGCCGAATCATGATTATTTATTGAACTAAATATTGAATCAACACCTAAAAACTGAACCGCATACGGTTTGTGTAACAAGTGATCGGGATAGGCACTGGCATGCCAAAAGCAACATAACAAGAAAAGTAAAGTGAAATTAAATGTTCTATAGACCATAACCACTCTTTATATTGCTTAAATATCCTGTATAAATATACAATATAGATAGTCTACTATAAAATAATTGATCGATACATTAAAAAAACAGTAATTTTGCAGGTGATCTTAACCCTCCTAAGCAGGTTCTCCGCAGCTTAAAACAAACAATTTGTCTTATCAGAATATTGAGGACCCGGTATATCAAAACAAGGAAGAAAAAAAACGTGCAGTGGAGCTAATCATCGCTAATAAGGAACTTATATTCCAGAACGAAGAAAAGGAAAAACGCGCGGCAGAGCTTATTATCGCTAACAAGGAACTTGTATTCCAGAATGAAGAAAAGGAAAAACGTGCTGCGGAACTCATCATTGCCAATAAAGAACTCGCGTTTCAAAACAAAGAAAAAGAAAATCGTGCCGCGGAACTCATCATCGCTAATAAGGAACTTATATTCCAGAACGAAGAAAAGGAAAAACGCGCGGCAGAGCTTATTATCGCTAATAAGGAACTTGTATTCCAGAATGAAGAAAAGGAAAAACGTGCTGCGGAACTGATCATCGCCAATAAAGAACTCGCATTTCAAAACGAAGAAAAAGAAAAACGGGCGGCAGAACTCATCATAGCTAATGAAGAACTCGCATTTCAAAATGGAGAAAAAGAAAAGCGGGCGGCAGAACTGATCATTGCTAATAAAGAACTTGCATTCCAGAACCTGGAAAAAGAAAAACGGGCCGCAGAACTGATCATAGCTAATGAAGAACTTCTGTTCCAGAATGAGGAAAAGGAGAAACGCGCGGCAGAACTGATCATCGCGAATAAGGAGCTCCTGGCATTCACCTACATATCAAGCCATCATTTGCAGGAGCCTTTACGCAAGATCATTAACTTTTCGGGGAGAATAATGGAAAAAGAAGTCCAAAATTTATCTGATGAAGGGATAGACCATTTCCAGCGGATGCAGTCTGCCGTAAAAAGAATGCAGCAGCTTATTAAAGACTTGCTCATATACTCCCAGATCAATGACATTGATCATAATTTTGAACTCACCGACCTTAATATATTTATTGAGAAAATAAAACTGAACTTAAAAACAGTTATCAGCGAAAAACATGCGAT
>CAIJNJ010000354.1 GCA_903821975.1 uncultured Bacteroidota bacterium | reverse complement strand
CAATCGCTGAGCCGGTCTACCTATTCCAAAATAATGCCGCCTACCCATGATACAGCCTCTTTTTTCAGCTTTTATGACGTTACTGAGAAAGTGGCCATAGTTATCGGCATGCTATCATTCGGGTTTATTGACAGCATCATGAATATGCGCAGTGCTATAATAGCATTGATCACTTTCTTTGCTGCGGGGGCATTGGTTTTGTATAAGGTAATAAAAACCCCCGCCCCCTAAAGGGAGTCACGCATTTAGCGTACTACACACTTTCAGCGCAGGGGAAAGAATTAAACAATTTGTTTTGAAATTAATGATAAATTTGAAACGACATAGTAAGGAAGCCCGGTAACAAGGTTCAGATATTTTGGAAGGGCGGAAGATCAGATAACAAGAGAAAGCCCTTTAGGGGTTTGGGGTATGAAACTATACACAGTAAACGCAGGATATTTTAAGCTGGATGGCGGGGCGATGTTTGGCGTGGTGCCCAAGACCATGTGGAACAAGGCTAACCCTGCTGATGAGAACAATATGTGCAGCTGGGCCATGCGCTGCCTGCTGATAGAGCATGGTAACTACAAAATACTGGTAGACAATGGCATGGGCAATAAGCAGGATGAAAAATTCTTCAGCCACTACTATCCGCACGGTGACGACAGCATAGAAAAAAGCCTTGCCAAACATGGCTTTACCACAGATGATATCACCGATGTGTTTCTAACGCATTTACATTTCGACCATTGCGGCGGCTCTATAAAACGAGACGGAGATAAACTCGTGCCTGTATTTAAGAATGCTATGTACTGGAGCAACCAGGCCCATTGGAAGTCTGCGCTGAATCCAAACGAAAGGGAAAAGGCATCGTTCCTGAAAGAGAACATAGTGCCCATTGAAGAAAGTAACCGGTTGCATTTCATAGAAACGGCTGATGGGGAAGAATGGCTGCAGGACATACGCATACGCTATGTGAACGGACATACAGACGCCATGATGCTGCCTCAAATAAAATACAAGACCACTACCCTGCTATTCTGCGCAGACCTTGTGCCCAGCAGTGCCCATGTATCTATGCCCTGGGTAATGGCCTATGATATGCGCCCGCTGGAAACGCTAAGTGAAAAGCACAAGCTGCTGAGTGAAGCCGCAACCAACAACTGGGTACTTTTCTTTGAGCATGACCCTAAAAATGAATGCTGTACCCTGCAGCAAACAGAGCGCGGTATACGTGTAAAGGAAATATTCCCGCTTAGCGAATTAGACAATAAAATAGCCGGTTAAATTTAACCGGCTATTTCCTTTCAGGCTATTACACCGTTACAGGTTCAGTGTAAACGCTTTTTTACTTTTGTTTTTATAAACGATGGTCACAAAATAGAGATTGCCTTCATGCAGGCGGCTCACATCCATTGTGTTATTTTGCGGGCTCACACGCGATTGCTTCAGAAAATCGCCAGTGCTGTTTGTTACTACCGCCCACGTAGGCCTTGGCAATTCGGGCAAACCTGTAAATGTTACCTTACCCTGGTTCAACGACATTTCGGTTCCGGCAAAGTCATTGCCCTGCCGAGTAACAGCCCTCTGATCGTTATTTTCGTTGTCTTCCCACGCGCTTTCTTTGGGAGTAGCGGTTTGTGCATGTGCAAAGCCGGTTAATGCAAGCATCGAGCAAATAATGAGTAGTCTTTTCATGATCTTATTTTTTTAGTGGTGAACAATAATTGTTACTAAATGTTTGATGCACCAAATGTATTTGTGGTTACAGATAGCGGCTTACCGCTAAAAGCGTGATTTGCATTTCCCTAACACGGTTTTAAGGGTGAAAAAAGGGTGAGAAAGCATATCCGGTTTAATTTATTAGAAATAATTTGCTTTTATCCTGATTTTTGTTATTTTTATAAAAACATACGCATATGAAATCACTCATTACTTTTTGCTTATCCTTTTTAGTTTGTTTTGGTGTAGCGCATGCACAGACAACGATCTATTCCCAAACCTTTGACAGCACCTATTCTGAATGGAGCCTTAATACATCGGACTTAGGCGGAGTTACCAGTATGACTCCAAATTACTGGGTTGTGAATGCAATATATCCGGGGAATATTATTGCGCCAACTACGACACCAGCCCAGCCCTCGGGAATTTATGGTAACCCTGCGAGTGCGTATTTGCATATAAGAAGTGCTGCCGGCCCCGCCAACGCTACTTTTAATGCCAGTGGCAATCACAGTTATACTGCCGGAATGAATACACCAATAGTTACTACCGGCTATTCCGGTGTGACACTCACCTTTTGGTGGTTATGTAACGGAAATAATGTTTCTTTCGGGAGAGTATATTTCCGCACAAATTCGTCTGCTACAGGATGGCAGCAGATAAGTACAATGAGCGTTCCCGCCGCATCACTTGACAGTTACAATGTACAGGCTTCCTCATGGATACAGCAAACTATCCACCTGGATTCTTTTGACAACCAGGCATCTTTAGAGTTCGCATTTCAATTCCATCACCAAGGCATTTCGGGCTCTGACCCGTCGTTTGCTGTTGATGACATAATGGTTACCGGTACCCCTTCCGGTGTCGCACCAGTAGCTTCATTTACAACGACAGCAACTACAACCTGCCAGGATAGCTGTCTTACATTTACAAGTACCAGCACCGGCACTATAGATAGCGTGCGCTGGACAGCAACCGGTGGTGCGATCGCTGCACCAACAGGCACTTCTACTAGCATCTGCTTCCCGGCTGCCGGCACCTATTCTGTAATACTCACCGCATATAATAGCAGCGGTTCCAATTCATCTTCATCCTCAATTACCGTGAGCCCAACGCCAAGCCCGGTTATCTCTCAGTCCGGAAGTGTACTTTCTGTTCCCGCTGTATATGCCGGCTATCAATGGTTCACCGGGATCACACCGATCACAGGGGCTACAAACAACACTTACACTTATACTACAGATGGCACATACGGTATTGTAGTTGATTCCAATGGTTGTTATGGTACAGCTACTATTACCACCAGCTCCACACACGTAGCTAACATAAACAACGCGGCAAGTAATTACTGGATCGCCCAGCCCAACAGCACCAGCCTGGACCTCAATACTTCAAAACCGCTCGATGATGCACTTACCATAACAATATTTGATGCTACAGGCAGGAAAATACTGGATGAAACATGGAGTGCCGGAAGCTATACCAAGCAGATCAGTGGCCTCTCTGTAGCTTCGGGTTTATATATTATAAAACTCAGCAACAATTACACTTCCAGTATATTGAAATGGCTAAAACAATAACTAAAACGTTATATATAAAAGAGAGCCCCCGGTTATTGCGGGGCTTTTTTATTTTTGATATTTTTTCCTTTTTGAATTTCAAGTGTCAACCCTTACCTTTGCGCAAATTTTAAGGACTCATTATATTTATATACTAATTTATCTACATAACTACGCTTATGCCAAACGTTGGTAAGATCAAACAAATTATCGGCCCAGTAGTGGACGTTTCTTTCGGGGAAGGCAAACTACCGGAAATCTTTAACGCCCTGGAACTTACCAGGGAAAACGGAGACACATTAGTGCTGGAAGTGCAGCAGCACCTTGGCGAAGACAGTGTACGTGCTGTAGCCATGGATGGTACAGAAGGCCTGGTGCGTGGCACAGAAGTAAGAGATACCGGCAAAGCGATAGCAATGCCTACAGGTGAGCAGATCAATGGCCGCCTGTTCAATGTAACAGGTGATGCAATTGACGGTCTTCCCGCTACCTCTAAGGTAAACAGCCGTCCTATCCACAATAAGCCGCCTAAATTTGAGAACCTCAGTACTTCATCTGAAATACTCTATACCGGTATCAAAGTAATTGACCTTATTGAGCCTTATGCAAAGGGTGGTAAGATCGGTTTGTTTGGTGGTGCCGGTGTGGGTAAAACTGTATTGATCCAGGAGCTTATCAACAATATCGCGAAAGCATATGCCGGTCTTTCGGTATTTGCCGGTGTGGGTGAGCGTACACGTGAAGGTAATGACCTGATGCGTGAAATGATCGAGGCAGGCATCGTAAAATATGGTGAGAAATTCAAGCACAGCATGGAATCCGGTGGCTGGGACCTCAGCACGGTAGACATGAACGAGCTGAAAGACAGTAAAGCAACATTCGTATTCGGCCAGATGAACGAACCACCCGGAGCGCGTGCACGTGTGGCCCTTTCAGGTCTTACAGTAGCAGAATATTTCCGTGATGGTGATGGTACCGGCAAAGGAAAGGACATTCTCTTCTTCGTAGATAATATCTTCCGTTTCACACAGGCAGGTTCTGAGGTGTCGGCCCTTTTGGGACGTATGCCATCAGCGGTGGGTTACCAGCCTACCCTTGCTACGGAAATGGGCCTGATGCAGGAGCGTATCACTTCTACCAAGAATGGTTCTATCACTTCCGTACAGGCGGTATATGTACCTGCGGATGACCTTACCGATCCGGCACCGGCAACAACGTTTGCGCACCTTGATGCGACAACCGTTCTTGACCGTAAGATCGCCGACCTTGGTATCTACCCGGCGGTAAACCCACTGGAATCAACTTCGCGTATCCTTACCCCACTTATCGTAGGTGATGTGCATTATGATTGTGCAAACCGTGTGAAGCTGATATTACAGCGCTATAAAGAACTCCAGGACATCATCGCCATCCTTGGTATGGATGAGCTTAGTGAAGATGATAAGATGACAGTGGCACGTGCACGTAAAGTACAGCGCTTCCTGTCGCAGCCATTCCATGTTGCGGAAGCCTTTACCGGCCTCAAGGGTGTACTGGTACCGATCGAAGAAACTATCCGTGGCTTTAACATGATCATGGACGGTGAAGTGGACGAGTATCCTGAAGCAGCCTTCAACCTTGTAGGTAACATCGATGATGCTATCGCCAAGGGTAAGAAACTGATGGACCAGGCTAAGAATTAATTAGCAAATGAGACAATTAGCTGATCAGCTGATTGTGAATCGGATGCGATTAACCGGCACTATTTATTAATCAGCTAATATGCTAATCATCAAATTAGCTAATCACGATAAAGATGCAATTAGAAATATTAACACCAGAACATATAGTTTTCACCGGCGAGGTATATGGTATATTGTTGCCGGGTACCGAAGGTTCTTTTGAGAT
>CAIJNJ010000353.1 GCA_903821975.1 uncultured Bacteroidota bacterium | reverse complement strand
AGGTAAGAAAATTCCTGTTGAGGTCACAGAATCGGAATATACTTACTACTAAGGCACCTATTCTTCTCGTTTTCCATCACTTTCTTTTTCGCCGGCTTTTGCTTTGGCGTGCCATTCGGCAGCTTTGTTATGATCGGGAGCTACGCCCTTGCCTTTTTCATAGAAGTCGCCAATGGTGCGCATGGCTACCCTGTCGCCTTTTTCAGCGGCTTTCATTATCCATTCAAAACCTTTAGCCTCATCCTTTTTTACACCCAGGCCGTTTGCATACAGGTAACCAACATTATAGTAGCCGGTTGGATTGCCCTTGTCTGCTGACCTTGTAGACCATCTCAATGCATTTGCGTAGTCCTGGCGGGTAGCGTGCTCCCTGTTGGTGTATATATAGCCTATGCCTTCCATCATGTCGGCATCATTTGTTTTGTCGGCGGTAGCTTCAAGCCATTTCAATATCTTATCCTGGTCATCTTCACCAAGGTTGCCGGAATCGTACAAAGAAAAAAGCTCATCGACCGCTTCATTTTCCTTTGCGTGGTTGTTTACAAGTATGTCTGCATCTTTCATCAGCAGGTTCATTGCTTTTACATAATTGTGCTCCACGCCTATGTTCTCTGTATAAAATTCTGCCAGGAAAAAGCAGGCATCACCATCGCCGGCATCTGCGTATTTTTTCATCCACTGGGCTATCTTTTTAAAGTCGGCGTCCTTACATTTTCCGTCAAGGCATATTTCACCTACCGGTGGCAGCGAGGCGCTATCGCCAAGGTCGCGGGCTTTCATGTACCAGTCAAGTGCTTTGATGCAATCATTACCCAATTCGGGGCTGCTGTAAAAGAAACCCAGATCGTCCATAGCCATTACATCGCCTTTATCGGCGGCTTTCTGCAGCCATTGTAAAGCAAGGGTAATATCTTTAGGTACGCCGTTGCCTTTGGCATAGCAGAGCGCAAGGGTATTCATGGCTTCCGTGCTGCCGGCTTCTGCGGCTTGCTTGTAATTCTTTATCGCTTCCGGTATATTTTTCTTTACACCTATTCCTTCCTGGTATGCAATGCCGATCTCATTCATGGCATCCGCCTCACCTTTTTTTGCGGCTTTACGGAAAAGGACCAATGCCTTAGCGGGGTCTTTCTTTACACCTTTACCATCTTCATAGATCATACCGAGTTGCAGCATAGAGCGGGGATGCCCCTTATCGGATGCTTTCTGCAGCCATGTGCGCGCCGTTACATAGTTCTGCTGCACACCGCCTACACCATAGCAATAGTACATACCCATGTGGTACATAGCGGCGGTATCGCCTTTTGCAGCACGTGCTTTATCATGGGCTACCTGCTCGGGAGTGGGCTGCTGCGCGCTGCATAAAAAATTACAAAACAATAAGCTTAGGCAAATGATGTACTTCATAATCAATTTTAATTCTTGTTCCTGATATCGTTGATAAAGGTATCCATAATGTTGTTAATGGCGAGCCGGGTGTCTATGTCTTTTACGTTGCCCTCTTCATCTATCTTAGATAGGATAAAAGAGATCAATAATGTGCAGTCGGGCAATACATGAGCCGACAAGGCTGATAAAGTAAGCATCAGCGATGCGTGTGCATTCTGTCCGCCGGTAGCCGCGGTAATAAGTGAAACCGGCTTGTTTACAAATTCACCGGTGGATACGGTCCAGTCGAGTGCGTTTTTGAGGACACCCGGTACCCCAAATGCATATTCGGGAGAACAAATGAAAACGCCATCGGCTTCGGCAAGCAACTTCCGGAAGGTTAAGACTTCCTGCGGCGGGTCCTTGCTGTCATTGAAATGCGGCAGTGAGCCAAGGCCTTCATAAATAATGAACCCTGCTTTACCTGCCACTAGTGTTGCGGCAGTTTGTATCACAGCGTTATTGGAAGAATTGGCCCGCAGGCTCCCTGATATGGCGAGTATATTTATTTTATTTTCTGTCTGTTCTGAAGGTTTCACAATTCCGTGCAATTGGTGCAATATACATGCAGATGCTTTTATATAGCTATTTTTTATGGATTTTTTATATTCTTATTTTTTTATCCACATCAAATCATTTTTTATTAACATCATAGGTGCTGGCATGAAATATTTATTAGGTTTGTTTCTAAGCTAAATTATTTGCCATGAGTTATTTATCTGAAGCGTTTAAAGTGTTAGATGTCTTCAACAGGGAATTTGTAAAAATATTTGATAAGCAGCCGTTTGATAAGCCCAATATATTGCGCTATATCAATGCCTGTACCAATATCATATTGACAGAAGCCCGAAAGAAATATCCTCAGAACGATCTTAAATTCATTAACCCTATATTTATTGTCAACAGGGAAATATATCCTGTGCCCGATTTGCCGGGTGATGCGCGGATACTCACTATAGCTTATGATTCTTTCGGGCTTGTGAGCTCACGTACTATTGTGCCGCTGTCTATGAAAGTGCTTGATAACAGGCTTTTCGGGTTGTGCCTTTATTTTAATGAACAGTACACCGGGCATGAATACAGAACATTCCGGACCTTTAACCTGGCAAACATTACCAACAACAATAATGACGTGATCAAAGAGGCGATACTTGTTGATGCAGTATCGCACCTGGAAATGGACATCAACCGTGTAACAGGGGATT
>CAIJNJ010000352.1 GCA_903821975.1 uncultured Bacteroidota bacterium | reverse complement strand
TATAACGACACTATATGTTCGGATCTATTTTTGCTTTTGAGATAAGGCGGTTGACAAAGTCAGTTTCTACCTATATCTACTTCTTTATATTATTCGTTGTTACTTTTTTCCTGGCATTGCTGGCAGGCGGTGCTTTCCAGGAGGCCAATTTTAATTTTGCCGGAGAAAAGATATATGCCAATGCCCCGATAGTCATTGATGCTTTCTTTGGCGCGATCAATAACTACATCGGTCTAATTATTATTGTTGCGGTAATAGGTAATGCGGTTTTGAAAGATTTCAGAAGCAATACTTATACGATGATCTTTACTACGCCTGTTTCCAAATTCGATTACCTTTTCGGTCGTTTTTCAGCATCGCTGTTCATTTCGCTGCTGATACTTACTGCACCTGCATTCGGTATGATGCTGGGCTATGCCTCGCCGTGGGTGAACCATGACAAGATAGAAGCGTTCATGCTGGCGCCGTACATACATACTTACTGGCAAACAGTGATACCCAATGCGATAGTTGACGGCACTATATTTTTTGCAGTGAGCCTTATAGCAAGAGACATCTTCGTGATATGGCTGTCGCTGATCATATTCTTTGTAGCTACGGGTGTCTCTAATTCTATTTTCGGTACACTGGACAAACAGACCATGGCAGCGCTTGTGGACCCAATGGGTAATTTTGCAAAACGCACTATAAGCAAATACTGGAGCACATACGACAAGAACCATCTTCATTATACCTTGCATGGTCTCTTTCTCATTAACCGCCTTATATGGCTGGGGTTATCCTGTATTATCTGGTGGATAGGTTATTCTTATTTTTCATTCACATCAAGTCCACGCAGGCTTTTTACACGAAAAGCGAAGCTGGAAGATAGCTCTAAAGTTACCTTCGTCCCTTCATTCATCAGGAAAAGTGCGTTGCCTGGTGTACATCAATCATTCACAAACGGCAGTAACCTGAAAAACCTTTGGGGGCTGGCAGTAAACGAGTGCAGGACACTTTTGAGGAACACCTATTTCCGCATAATATTGCTGTTCGGAATGCTGTTCCTGTTCCTTGTATCGCTGCAGATAGGTAAGATATATGAAACGACCACCTTCCCGGTAACATATGAAGTAGTAGAATACTTCGGCGGCACTTTCCAGCTTTTTATTGTGATACTCACTATTATGTTTGCCGGTGAGCTTGTATGGCGGGGACGTGATTTCAGGATGGATAATATACTGGATGCACTACCGGTGCCTAACTGGGTATTTTATGTAAGCAAGCTTACCGGGCTCATGTTCATGCAGGTGATACTGCTGTCTATCATTATGATATGTGGCATAATTGTTCAACTGTTCAAGGGCTACACCAATTTCGAGATTCTGCTCTACATAAAATATATCTTCGGTTTCAAGCTGCTGGATATATGGATGCTTGGCGTACTGGCTATATTTGTTCAGACACTGGTAAGCAATAAATACCTGGGGTATTTTATAGTTGCCCTATTCTATTTCTGGAACAGCACATTTGCATTGCTGGTGCTTAAGCATAGTCTTTTCGTCTTTACATCAGATCCGGGGGTTAACTATTCGGACATGAACCGTTTCGGGCATGCGATATTCCCTTATTATATTTTCAAGCTTTACTGGGGCGCTTTCGCGCTGGTGCTTGCTGCACTGTCGAGCCTATGGTGGGCAAGGGGCAGTGAGAACCGGTTGAAGCTACGCATGGCTGATGCGCGCAGTAAAGCCAACCGTATATCATGGATGGTGGTTGTGTTGGGTGCGCTGTTGTTCATAGGCACAGGTGGCTACATTTACTACAACACTAATGTACTTAACAAATTCCTTACGGATTTTGATCAGGAAGAACTGCAAGCCAAGTACGAAAAGAAGTATAAAAAATTCGAGACTGCCCCGCAGCCAAAAATCACCGATGTAAAACTGAATGTTGACATTTTCCCTTATACACGCTCACTGCATTCCTCCGGCACTTTTGTGCTGAAAAATAAAAGCAATTTCCCTATAGATTCGGTACATGTATTGATACCGCCAACTATAAAAATAAATGAGCTGGGCTTTTCAAGAACGTCTCAATTAATGCTCAATGACTCGGTGTATGCATACAGGATATACAAACTGGCACAACCTTTACTACCGGGCGACACGATCACCTTGTCCTTTAATGTGGATATGCGGCCTAAAGGATTTACGCAGGATTTCTCCGGTCTTGGTACACCTATATATAATGGCACTTTTGTAAACAACCAGGGCTTCCTGCCATCAATAGGCTATGATTATAACGGCGAAATCGCGGACAACAGCCATCGTAAAAAACATGGCCTGGGATACCGAATAACTGCGAACCCAATAACAGATACCGAGGCATACCAGCGGAATGTGTTTACACACGATGCGGATTTTATAACTTTTGATGCTACTGTAAGCACCGTGCCGGACCAAACGGCAGTAGCTCCCGGCTACTTACTAAAAGAATGGACCGAAAACGGCAGAAGGTACTTCCATTATAAGATGGACAATAAGATACTCAACTTCTATTCTTTCCTTTCTGCGCGTTATACTATAAAAAAAGAGGTGTATAACAACATAAACCTGGAAATCTACTACCAGAAAGGGCATGAGTATGACCTCGACAGGATGTTTAACGGTATGAAGAAGGCATTGCAATATTATACTACGAATTTCTCTCCATACCAGCACAAGCAGGTACGTATACTTGAGTTCCCCCGTTATGCAACATTTGCACAATCGTTCCCGAATACCATTCCTTTCTCTGAAGGCATAGGCTTTATAGCCGATGTGGATGACAGCAGCAAGGAAAATGTTGATTACCCATTTTATGTTACGGCACATGAAGTGGCACACCAATGGTTTGCGCACCAGATCATCGGAGCTGATGTAGAGGGCTCCAACATGCTCTCTGAATCGCTGGCGCAGTATGGCGCGATAATGGTGATGGAAAAAGAATACGGTGAAGAACGGTTACGTAAATTCCTGCACCTGGAAATGGATAAATACCTGACCGCACGCTCTAATGAGTCGGAAAAAGAAAAGCCGCTGGCACTAGTAGATGTAGGGCAGGGATATATACTTTACCAGAAAGGTGGCATTGTTATGCACTCGCTCAACAAATACATGGGTGAGGATAGCCTGAACCACGCGTTGAAACGGTTTATTGAGCGCTATGCATTCCTGGGGCCGCCCTACCCTACAACACTTGATCTTATTGCTTCGCTGAGGCAATCCACGCCAGACTCACTGCAATATTTCATTACAGATGCTTTTGAGAAGATAACTATTTACGACAATAAGATAACGGAAGCAAAAGCGCAGAAGACAGGAGATAAGTACATGGTGAATGTTACGATCGACTCTAAGAAATTCAGCGCAGACTCTACCGGCAAAGAAACCGAGGTGCCATCGACAAATTATATAGAGGTAGGTGTGTACAAAAACAAAAACACGATAGCAACGCTTACGCGCTATAAACTGAAAACAGGTGAAACCGAGCTATGCATCCCGGTAAATGAGAAACCTTATAAGGTTGTAGTTGATCCGCGCATACTGCTTATAGACAAGAAACTGGATGATAACGAACAGCGGCTGGACGACAATAAGGATAAGGAGAGCGAAAAGGCAGAAAAGACTACCGTGAAGATATCGAACTAGGTTGATTTATTTTGTAAATTTGCTTATCAAATAAATGTATGGAAAGGCTGATTTTAAATATTAAGAACAAAAGCAAACTTCCGTTTCTCAAAGAGTTATTAAAAAGGATGGAATTTGTTGAGGTGGTTGAACCAAAAAAAATGACAGCCAAAGAAGAGAAAATCCTTTTGGCACTGGATGAAGCTGTTGACCAGGTGAACCTTCATAAGAAAGGTAAAGTGAAATTAAAAACCATTCAACAGGTGCTTAATGAGCTTTAGTATTATAGTTGTTGATTCTTTTGAAAAAGAATTAAAGCACTTATCAAAAAAGTTTCCGTCTATTAAAAAGGATCTTGCGACACTTGCAAAGCAATTATTACAACAGCCAATATTCGAAACTCCAATTGGTAATGATTGTTATAAAATACGAATGGCTATCACATCAAAAGGATAGGGAAAATCCGGTGGGGCAAGAGTAATCACACACATACGTGTAACGAAAGAATACCTTTATCTTCTCTCTATTTATGATAAATCTGAAGCCGAGAATATTACAGACGAAGAAATTCTGAAACGTCTCAGGAGGCTTACCGACTAAGGTACATACTGCTTTACATTTCAAATACAATCAGATAGTTTCAATATGCTTTACCAGCACACGTTTTGCTATGGGCAGGAGTGTTTCATCGAACGGCACATTTAGCGGAAACTCGACCTTATAAACGGCCGGATTGGGCAATGTGCGTATGGAGCGAACGATATCCAACTTTATCTGCTCGTAAGTATTAACGAGGTTTTTCACACGGGAATCGATGTAC
>CAIJNJ010000351.1 GCA_903821975.1 uncultured Bacteroidota bacterium | reverse complement strand
GTTAAATAATAATATTTTGTTTTCGCCTAATTATATATAACTTAGCAAAAAACCACAGTATGAAAAAGTCATTGATATTATGCTTCGTAGCATTATTTTTTGCATTTAGCACCAACACAGGGTGTATAAAGAGCCCGGGCGGAACAAATATTTCATTGCCGGATCTTTCCAATTTCTCGATACAGGCAGTGGGCACATTTGTTAAGGGTGCTTCTACACTTATCTCCTTGGCTTCGTCTACCCTTGGTTCAGGAACATTTAACGTCAATTTCAGCATTACAGGGGCTAACAATTTATCAAACCAGGTTGCTACGCTGACAATGAATGGCAGCGCCGGCACATTTTCAACACCTGTGCTTAATGGCTCCGGTGAGTCCACAATTATCATTAACTCCATCTCTAACTCTGCAGGCGGTTCTGCAAATGTAACAAGTAACAATTCGATGGTTTTTTATGATTCCACAGGCCTAATGACGGCTACCGTGGCCGGTACAGGCGGCGGGCCTACCTCTTTCCGTGGCACCCATGTAACAGCTTCGCTCGCGGGGACTTTATTATCCATCGACGGTGTGATGTGGACACCATGGCTCACAACAATTACATTATATCTTGATTATTATTCCGGCGCAACCGGCCCTGTTTATTTTAACTCAAGCGACCTGTCTGCTTTCCCACGCGACACCTATTCTTCTTTTAACGGCAGCACTGCTTATGGGGTTGCAGGTAATGGTCTTGCCATTTCCGATCTTTCTGCGCATGGTGTGGTAAATATTACAGCTACCACTCCGTTAATAACAGGTACGTTCTCCTTTACAAATTCGGATTCCAGCACAGTAAGTAGCGGTAACTTCAGTTGCCCTGCTCCTTAACCGTGCTTTATACTTTTGTGTGATTTTGATGCGGCTTTCGGGCCGCATCTTTTTTAGGTTTATATACACACTCAGACATTGTTATTTACCTTAATTTAGCATAAAAAGAAACTGTGAAAAGGAGCCCGGCGTTATTTCTGATCATATTGTTGACTACTGTTGTTGTCCTTATGGGATGTCATGGTGGTGGTGGCCAGATAGTGCTGCCTGATATTTCCAATTTTAAGGTGGAAGCAACACCAACATTTGTCCTTGGTTCTGCGGATAGCATCACTGTTAAGTCGACATCACTGATACCCGGTGGCTATGAGGTTTGCTATAACCTCACCGGTGCCAATGTTTCTGCAAATGATACGGCTATATTTCTCCTTGACAACGGGAAAGGCACGTTTGCAACGCCGGTACTTACAAACGCAGGTATTACCAAGATCACTATTACACAGATCATTAATAATTCGAGTGGGTACTCCAGCATTTTTGCAAATAATACGGCAACTTTTACAGACTCGACTGGTATCATGAGCTGCACATTGAAGGGAAGTGCTTACAGGGCTACTGATGTCCATGCTTCGCTTTCGGGTACTGTCCTTACCGTGATGGGAACCGTATGGTCCCCGCTCACAAAAGTTTATTTTTTCTTAGGTCATTATACAGGTGCTACGGGTAGCACGGCATTTAATGCGAGTGATGCCACTGCCGGCAATGGTTGGGCAGGTTATATCATCACAGATACGATCACCGCCCAGCATGGAGTGCTAACTATCACCGGTACATCACCAACATTAACAGGAACATTTTCATTTACCGGTACAGATTCATCTGCTGTTACGAGCGGCACATTCAGTTGCCCGGCACCATAAAATCATCGATAAAAACTTTAGTAAGATTTTCTATTAGGGATTACCTGCCAAATCTGCCACGTCCCTGTCCGGGACCGGCCCCGTTATTGAGGCGCTTGAGGAGTATTTGCCTGAATTCACGCTCTGCATTATACAGATCGGCAAGCTGGCGAGGTGAAATTACCTTCAGGAAACGGTCATTGTACCTGCGCTTCAGGTCTATCATAGCCTGCTGATAGTCAAGGTTATCATCTATATACCTGCGGGCAGAGATGTCATCCGTATCCTGCGGATGAGCTCCACGGTATTTACCCATAAATGATTGACGGATACCCCTTACTTCCCTTTCATACTCATTATATAGTGGAATAAAATTAGAGGATTGTTCCGGGGAAAGCCGTAACCGGTCAGTAATATAGGCCATCTTCGCTGCATGTATCCGCGCCATGCCCTGCCCTTGCTGTGCATGGGCAAAGGTGGTGGTGATCAACACAATTAAAATAGTCCTTAAAAACCTTTTCATAGTTGGTTTGGTACTGTGTTCGTTTTGCAAAGAGAATTGAAAATAATGAAAGATGGCTATTCTGTCATATCCCAACCTGTTTCGTTAAGGTACTGAAT
>CAIJNJ010000350.1 GCA_903821975.1 uncultured Bacteroidota bacterium | reverse complement strand
CGCCGGAGTTTTTTGATAGTTATATGTGGGTCTCCGGACATTATTTCAGTATAGTTGAAACGATTTTTTCAGAAAAAATATTTTAACATTGAAACCAACTGATATTAAAGACCCGGAGTATTTTCATAAGGTGGTGGACTGCCAGTACGCATGCCCTGCACACACACCCGTTCCGGAATACATACGGCTCATAGCGCAGCAAAAATACACAGAGGCATACATGGTGAATTGGGAATCGAATGTATTCCCCGGCATACTAGGCCGTACCTGCGACCGCCCATGCGAACCCGCGTGCCGCAGGGGGCGTGTTGAAGAAGAACCCGTTGCTATCTGCCGCCTTAAGCGTGTAGCTGCCGATAATAAAGGTGATGTAAAACAGCATATGCCTAAAGGGCCGTTCCCCGGTAATGGTAAAAAAATTGCTCTTGTGGGTGCAGGCCCTGCTTCACTTACTGTTGCCCGCGATCTTGCTCCTCTTGGTTATGAGATACATCTTTACGACGAACAAAAAGCAGGCGGTGGCTTTATGCGCAGCCAGATACCTTCTTTCCGCCTGCCGGAAACTGTACTGGATGAAGAAGTGAATTATATCCTTGACCTCGGCATAAACAAGCATTTCAACCATTACGTTCCAAGCCTGAAAGAATTGTTGGGACAAGGCTATGATGCTGTATTTGTAGGCTCAGGCGCGCCGCAAGGCCGCGACCTTCCCGATATGACAGGCAGGCAGGAAGGCGCTGCTAACATACATATCGGTATCAACTGGTTGGCTAATGTTGCTTTCGAGCACATAAATAAGATCGGTAAAAAAGTGATCGTACTTGGTGGTGGTAACACAGCCATGGATTGCTGCCGTACTGCACGCAGGCTTGGTGGCGAAGAAGTAAAAGTGATCGTGCGCAGCCCCTTCGCAGAAATGAAAGCTTCTCCGTGGGAAAAAGAAGATGCGATCCATGAAGATATCCCGATCATAGATAACCATGTTCCTAAATCATTCGTTGTGGAAAATGGTAAACTGAAAGGAATGACATTTGAAAAAGTGCACGCCATCTATGACGATAAAGGCAAAAGAAAATTAGTACCTACCGGCGACCCTGATGTATTTTATGAAGCTGATGATGTGCTTGTAGCCATCGGTCAGGAAAACAGTTTTCCGTGGATAGAGCGCGACCTTGGTATAGACTTCGACAAATGGAATATGCCTGTTGTTGATCCGGTTACTTTTGTTTCTACTAATAAAAAAGTATTCTTCGGCGGTGACGCCGCTTTCGGGCCTAAGAACGTTATCACGGCGGTTGCACATGGCCACCAGGCTGCCATATCCATACACATGGGACTGGCCGGAGAGAACATGGCCGAACGCCCTGCACCATTTGTAAACCTTGTGAGCCAGAAAATGGGCATACACGAATGGAGCTACGACAGCGAGGTTGTTCCCGATCTCCGTTATGCCGTTCCGCATGCTGATAAAAAACTGACGCTCACTAATAGAAAAAAGGAAGTAGAACTCGGTTTCGACCTGCCCACGGGTTTCAAGGAAGCAGAGCGTTGCCTGAACTGTGATATTCAAACAGTATTCACCGAAAGCAAGTGCATAGAGTGCGACGCCTGTATGGATGTGTGCCCTACTGCGTGCATTACTTTCACTGAAAACGCAGACGAAACCGATCTCCGTAATCTTATTAAAATGCCGGCGCTTAATCTCACGCAAGATCTGTACGTTTCTGATACTCTAGCCACAAAACGGGTTATGGTAAAAGATGAGGACGTATGCCTTCATTGCGGTTTATGTGCCGAGCGCTGTCCCACATCAGCATGGGATATGCAGAAATTCTTGTATAAAGTAACTAAAGCAGAACACGCATGCCATCATTAAGTACAAGTAAGGTGAACGACTTTGTGGTAAGGTTTGCCAATGTGAACGGGACCGGCTCAGCGAGCGCAAACTTCCTGTTTACAAAATCGATTTTCAGGATGGGTATTCCTGTTACACCTAAGAATATCTTCCCTTCAAACATACAAGGCCTGCCTACATGGTACGAAGTGCGTGTGAGCGAAAAGGGCTACCTGGGCCGCCGGGAAGGTATAGACCTGATGGTGGCGATGAACCCCCAAAGCATGGCAGGTGATGTTGCTGCTGTAAAAAAAGGCGGCTATTTTTTGTACGACAGCTCAAAAATGCTGCACGCCAATTATATCCGTGAAGATATCAACTACCTGGGCATACCACTGATGGAAATGTGCAATGCCGCATATACCGATGCCCGCCAGCGCCAGCTCTTTAAGAATATTATTTATGTTGGCGCGCTTTCTGCTCTTTTCGAAATTGAATTCCCGGTACTGGAGCAATTAATTGCCGAACAATTTCCGGGCAAAGCAAAACTGATACCACCAAACATACAAGCCCTGAAAATGGGCGTTGATTATGTGCAGGCCAACTTCAAACATCCCCTTGACATACGCGTGGAACGCCGCGACCTTGTAAAGGACGCTATTATGATAGATGGCAATGCTGCCTGCGGATTAGGCGCAGTGTATGCCGGCGCTACTGTGGCTGCATGGTACCCTATTACGCCTTCTACATCTGTAATGGATGCCTTCGCTGACTATGCAACAGAGTACCGCACTGATAAAACAACAGGTAAACGCAATGTAGCTATTGTACAGGCAGAAGACGAACTCGCTGCCATTGGCGTAGTGATAGGCGCCAACTGGAATGGTGCGCGTTCTTTTACTGCAACCAGCGGCCCCGGTGTTTCTTTAATGAATGAATTTTTAGGGCTTGGCTATTTCGCTGAGATACCTGCGGTACTTATAGATGTGCAGCGCACCGGTCCGTCAACAGGCATGCCTACGCGCACCCAGCAATCTGATGTACTGGAAGCTGCATATGCATCGCACGGAGATACAAAACATGTACTGCTGTTCCCTTCTACCCCTAAGGAATGCTTTGAAATGACCGCGGATGCGTTTGATCTTGCAGAGCAACTCCAGACACCAGTCATCGTTATGACCGACCTTGACCTCGGTATGAATGATCATGTATCACCACCATTCGAGTGGGATGATAACCGCGTATATAAAAGAGGTAAAGTGCTCAACGCAAGTGACCTTGAAAATATACAAAGGTTCGGGCGCTACCTTGATGTGGATGGCGATGGTATTACCTACCGTACCTATCCGGGCACACACCCTACCAAGGGCTCTTTCTTTACCCGCGGCACATCGCGTGATGAATATGCGACCTACACCGAAGACGGCGGCGCGTACCAGCGCAATATGGACCGCCTGATAAAGAAGTGGAACACCGCAAAAACCATGGTACCTGCCCCACAACTCATACACGACAAGAACAACAAATGTGAGTACGGTATTCTTTTCTTTGGCACCTCGCAATATGCTGCCGAGGAAGCAATGGAACTGATGCGGCAGGACGGGATTTTTGTGGATGCACTGCGCATCAAGGCTTTCCCGTTCAACCAAATGGTAGAAGACTTCATCAATACGCACGAAAAGATATTTGTGATAGAGCAGAACCGTGACGCACAAATGAAAAGCCTGCTGATGATAGAATTAAGCGCAGATCCTAATAAACTGATCTCCGTATTGAATTATGATGGCATGCCTATCACAGCAGACAACATCATGAAGCAGGTGACCAAAAAACTATTAATTACTCAAGACTAAAACGCTTTTATTAATGTCGTTCACTCGTCCTAAGTTCCGCCATCCCGGGTTACCAAAAAACAAATTGGGTTATACCATCAGCTATTATGAAGGGGCGCTCTCTACCCTATGTGCAGGTTGCGGGCATGACTCCATCAGCGCCGGTATCATACAAGCATGTTACGAGCTTAACATAGAGCCGCACAAGCTGGCGAAGCTTTCGGGTATTGGCTGTTCATCCAAAACACCAGCCTATTTCCTGAGCAACTCACATGGTTTTAATTCGGTTCATGGCCGTATGCCTTCTGTAGCCACAGGCGCGAACCTTGCCAACCGCGACCTTACTTACTTCGGCGTATCAGGCGATGGAGACACCGCGTCTATAGGTATGGGCCAGTTTGTACATGCCATCCGCCGCAACCTGAACATGACCTATATTGTTATGAACAATGGTTGTTACGGCCTTACCAAGGGTCAGGACTCAGCAACTGCCGATCATGGCTCTAAAAACAAATCAGGCAACGTAAATATGTTTGAATCCATTGACCTTGCAAGCCTTGCAATAGAACTTGGTGCGTCATTTGTTGCGCAGAGTTTTTCGGGTGATAAAGGGCAGCTTGTGCCACTTATCACAGCGGCTATGGCACATCCCGGCTTTGCATTCATCAATGTAATATCTCCATGCGTTACCTTCAACAACAATGTGGGCTCTACAAAATCTTATGATTATGTACGCCAGCATGTAGAAGCTACGGGCACTATAGATTTTGTACCCGAAATGCCGGAGATCACCACAGAGTACGCCGAAGGCACTATACAAGGCATTCGCATGCACGATGGATCTGTACTGCAACTCCACAAACTCGCCCAGGAATGGGACCCTGAAGACAGGTTATCTGCAATGAATGCCATAAAGAACGCATCTGCAAAGCAGGAGATCCTCACGGGCCTGTTATTCATTGATCCGAACACCAAGGACCTTCACAACCTCATTAATACCAGCGACACACCACTGAATAAACTGGATAAAGAGCATCTATGCCCCGGCAATGCTGTATTGAAAGATATTAATGCCGGGTTGAGATAAATCTTAACCACAGTTGAAAAAGCAACTAAAGGTCACATCTGCAATAAACATTATCATTATTATCGCATGGTATGTTCTTCAGTTTGCCCAAAATGAAATACATGACCGCTATGATGTATTAGGCAGTTTTTTGACCATCACACCAGAACTTGCCTTTTGTAATTTCATTGCAGGGAGTTTGCTTATAATTCTATCGATAAAGTTCAAATCGCTAACCAACCTTGGGCTAGCCCTCTTGCTTAGTTTTCTCTTCCTGATTATTTCGTGGGTAATTGCAATTAGATTTTATCCCTATCCCTGGGAATAATCCAAAAATCTTTTGCATGCTTTTGTACACGTTTTTGTCTTTAACTTTGATAATGCCAACAAATAAGTTGGTTTATCCTAAATGAAAGAAAAATATTTCCATAAAGTAAATCCCTACCTCGCAGTAACTGACCTGGATAAAACAATTGCATTTTACAGGGATCAGCTGGGTTTCTCAAATGAATGGGTTGTAGACGCTCCTTTAAAAGTAGGCGGTATCAGCCGCAACGATATCATGCTGTTGTTCCAGCAACACCCGGATTATGTGAAAATGATCAACACCGAAACGGAATCTTTTGAACTGATCTTTTCCGTAACAAATGCCGAAGAAATCTACAAAGAGTATAAAACCAAGGGCATTCACTTTATAGAAGACCTTACAGACCGTCCATGGAAAATAAGAGAGTTCATTATTCAAGATATAAACGGGTACTGGTTACGAATATCTGAACCCCTATCTTAAAACCTGTATACTTCCACTAACTTCTATACCGCATCTTTCGCTATCACTGTCCAGTCGTCGTTGCCGTGTCCTTTTTCTATCCAGCGGTCCATTTCTGCGGCAATAGTTGGTATTACAACAAGGGGGCGACCGGCACGTTTTGCTTCCAGCATCATAAGGCCGGCATCTTTGCGGGCCATGCTAAGTTCCCACGTAGGCTGGTCAAAAGTATTACTGGTCATTTTCTTTAACCGCATGGGCAGGTAAACTCCGGGATTCCATGCGCCAAATAGCTGTGACACCTCATCTATAGAAATGCCAAGTGATTTTGCCATACTCAGCGTGTCGGCCATACCGGCGGTCATTGCTATAAGGAAAAGATTGCCTATCAGCTTTATACCTGCTGCTTTATTATTGTCTGTGCCAAAGTTCAGCAGCTTGCCGGTCATTTTTTCCAGTTCGGGCGTTATCTTACCTATTACTTCCTGGTCGCCGGATACCATCATAAAGCCGGTGCTCTCCAGTGCATTCTGGGGCCCCATAAATACGGGCGCATGTATGTAAGTATATCCACGCTTCTTCCATTGCTGCGTACGCTCTGCTGCCCCACTCGCTGTTGTGGTGGTATGATCTATAATAATTACGCCCGGTTCAAAACCCGCACTTGCCTTTTCCAGAACTTCATCCACCGCTGCATCATCTTTTACGGTGATGTGTATACGGTCTGCACCCTTTACCGCATCTGCAATATTATCAAATGCTTTTGCTCCATCGGTTTCCAGTGCTTTCGCCTTTGCGGCTGTCCGGTTCCATACGTTTACCTGTTCCCCTTTTTTAAGCATTGCCTTTGTGAAATTTGCTCCAAGCAGGCCCGTTCCAATAAATGTTTTCATTCGTTTTCTTTTTATTAAAGTTAAGTGAAAATGAAAACCCAAAAGTGTATCAGCACAAATAACCTTATTTTTACCGTGAGGTATCTTTATTTATGAATAATATTATGTTTTGGCTGCAGCCTTTCGTTGCTGCATTTACCGGATGGTTTACTACATGGATCGCAATTTATATGCTGTTCCACCCCCGCAACCCTAAGCGCTTCCTTGGAATTACAATACAGGGCATTTTCCCGAAAAGACAACGACAGGTGGCTGAAAAACTGGGAAGTGTTGTGGCAAAAGAATTGATACATTTCAGCGAAATAGCCGCACAGCTCAAAGACCCTGAAATGCTTCAGGGACTCAACCCTACTATAGAAAAGCACCTTGATAACTTCCTGCAGGTGAAACTGAAAGAGAAGTTACCGATCATATCCATGTTTGTGGGCGATGGCATCATGCAGAAAATAAAGGAAGGCATGATGGAAGAAATAGCGCTGCTGCTGCCGGAGATCATTAGCCAATATACCGACTCACTGAGTGAGCGCATAGACATTGAGAAAATGGTAACAGAAAAGGTTTCCAATTTCTCATCTGATAAACTGGAGGAGATACTGCAATCGGTAATGGAAAAGGAATTTAAGTTCATAGAGATCATAGGCGGTGTTCTTGGTTTTGTTATTGGTCTTATACAGATGGGGCTCTCTTTTCTGTAGTTATGGAATAATGGTGTTTTTACGTCTTGTATATGTGCCAGCAACCGCAATGCATATAAGAGCTTTTCTCTTTTTAATGTTTTCATTTTTTGCAGCGAATGTAAACGCGCAGAAAATAAAGATCCTGAGTTCCACGTTACAACGCTGGAGCGGAGGCGTTGCAGGGCATTCCGGCAGCAATTATAGCTTTGAGATCGAGTTCTCAGGGTATCATACAGAACCTGTTCCGGATACCATTTGGTTAGACCGCCAGCCACGGCCTCTGTTGGTAGCAAACGCCGCTGATCTTTCCACGGCTAATACGCGGCGCAAACGTAAAAAAAATGCAGTGGCCTATACAATAACAGAAAGCACTTCAAAATCTGAAGAAAATCTGAACTACTATCCTACCCCATTAAAAAGTGAACATAAACCGGCCCATCCTCCCGTAAATTATAAAGGGGCCGCTTTACTGTCGTACCATTATAATGGTAAGCAATACTATTTCGAGATTCCTAAGATCATGAAACAGTTAACTCCAATTAATTATCCATAATTACAAATACTCACTTTTTCCTTTTTTACGGCACGATTCTTATACCAAGCTTAAAAGGATAATTTTATCTTT
>CAIJNJ010000349.1 GCA_903821975.1 uncultured Bacteroidota bacterium | reverse complement strand
TACCGAAGAAACTAAAGACCAGTTCAGGAACATATCATTTGCCGGCCGCATCATGAGTGTGCGGGATATGGGCAAGGCCAATTTTGCCGTATTGCAGGATAGTACCGGGCGTATACAGATATACATAAAGCGCGATGAAGTGTGCCCCGGCGAGGATAAGACCATGTTCGACCTGGTGTGGAAAAAACTGCTGGATATAGGTGATATCATAGGCATCAAGGGGTATGCGTTCATTACTAAGACGGGGGAGACCTCTATACATGTTGAGCAGTTTAGCCTGCTCACTAAGTCGCTGCACCCGATGCCCGTGACCAAGGAAAAAGACGGTGAAGTATTTGATGCCGTTACCGACCTTGAATTCAAATACCGCCAGCGCTATGCCGATCTTATCGTGAACCCCGCAGTAAAGGATACCTTCATTAAGATCACGAAGATGAAGAATGCCATCCGCTCCTTCCTTAACGAAAGGGGAGCGCTGGAAGTGGATACACCTGTGCTGCAAAGCATACCGGGTGGCGCTATCGCCAAGCCATTCATTACCCATCACAACGCACTGGATATGCCGCTGTACCTCCGCATAGCCAATGAGCTGTACCTGAAACGCCTCATCGTGGGTGGCTTTGAATGGGTATATGAGTTCAGCCGCAACTTCCGTAATGAAGGCATGGACCGCACGCACAATCCTGAGTTTACCATACTGGAGTTTTACGTAGCCTACAAAGACTACCTGTGGATGATGGAGACAACAGAGCAGATGCTGGAACAAACAGCCATAGCTACCAATGGTACATCTGTTACCGTGGTAGATGGCGTAGAGATAGATTTTAAAGCGCCGTACAGGCGTGTGAGCATCTATGACGCTATTAAAGAGCATACGGTAATAGATATCAGCGGTATGGACGAGCATGGCCTGCGCGATGTATGCCGTAAGCTGAACATAGACATTGATGCCTCTATGGGCAAGGGCAAGCTGATAGATGAGATATTTGGCGGCAAGTGCGAGAAGCATTACATACAGCCTACATTCATTATAGACTACCCGGTGGAGATGAGCCCGCTCACCAAGAAGCACCGCAGCAAGGAAGGGCTCGTAGAGCGCTTTGAGCTAATAGTGAATGGTAAGGAGATAGCTAATGCATACAGTGAGCTTAATGACCCGATAGAGCAGCGCGAACGTTTTGAAGAGCAGGCGAAACTGATGGAGCGTGGAGATGAAGAGGCTATGTATATCGATTACGATTTCCTGCGGGCGCTGGAGTATGGCATGCCGCCTACTGCTGGTATAGGCTTTGGCATAGAGCGCCTGGCCATGTTGCTTACAGGGCAGGTATCTATACAGGACGTACTGTTCTTCCCTCAGATGAGGGCGGAGAAGTGATTAATTAGTGAATTTGGAAATGTGCGAACTTGAAAATTGTCCTTCGGTTTCGCTTGGTATCTCGGCTTTTGAATTTTGATTTTTTACTTTTTAATTTTTATGAAGTACCTGGTTTGCTTTTTACTGTTACTCCCGGTTGGTGCATTTGCACAAAAGGGATCTTATGCAGATAGTATTGTGCAGTATCGTAAGGAGTATGTAAAAGACCTGCTGGCGGACCCGCGCGGGCCTATAAAGCCGGCGCAGGCTAAGGGTATCAATTTTTTCGCGCCCGATCGCAGCTTTTGTGTATGGGGTGCGTTTACCGAAACGCCCGGCAGTGTACCCTTCATGATAGAAACCCATAGCGGTAAGAAAAAGCCTTTCCGCGAATATGGTACAGTAACCTTTTCGATACATGACACCTCGCTCACACTGCACATATACCAGAGCATAGACCTGATAAAAGATGCAGCGCATAAAGACGACCTCTTTATCCCTTTCAATGATGAGACCAATTATGATGTAACCTTTGGCGGCGGCCGTTACCTGGACCTCTCCATAAAGGACATAAAGAATGGTAAGCTATTGATCGACTTTAACAAGTGCTACAACCCCTATTGCGCTTATGCCGATGGCTATTCATGTCCGCTACCACCTGTAGAGAACAGGCTCCATATAGGCATCAGGGCAGGGGAGCAGTTGTTTGTGCAATAGAGTTGTAAGTCATAAGTCGTGAGTCATAAGTCGTGAGTCATAAGTCGTGGGTTGTGAGCTATGGGTTGTGAGCGATAAAGAGATTTTTACTTTTAAATTATAATTATGACACTGAAAGAGCAATTCGAAAAAGCGGTAACAGACAGCAAACTGCTCACCAGCCGCCCTGATAATGATACTTTACTGATGATCTACAGCCTTTACAAGCAGGCTACCGAAGGCGATGCCCCGGATGCCGGCCCGTCTAATCCATTCGACTTTGTAGGCATAGCCAAGCACGGTGCATGGCTGAACCTGCAGGGCACCTCTGCCGATGATGCAATGACAAAGTACGTAGCGCTCATAGAGAGTTTGAAGAAGTGATTTATTGACGACCCTAAAGTCATATATCCGTAATACCATATTTGGGCCACGCCGGATTGGTAGCATATCTTCATAGCATTGTACATCCCCGATATATATCTTTCAGGATTATAGTTATCTTCGCCGAAATTAAAATTATTCCTTTAGCTGAATTTTCTGAAAACCCGTGACCTTTAAACAGTCCGGACAACAGCCATTTGCTATAGACTTTTCTAAATTTTTTTATGAATAAGAACGGCCCTATTATCGTCATAGAAGATGACATGGATGACCAGGAAGTGCTTGCAGAGATTTTCTCCAGGCTTGAGTATAAGAATGAGGTATGTTATTTTGCCGATGGCAATAAAGCGCTTGAATTCATAAACAAAACAGATGTACAACCCTTTCTGATCCTCTCTGATATCAATATGCCCAAGATCAACGGGTTTGAGTTGCGGAACAAGGTCTTTACAAATGAAGAACTGCATACAAAATGTATCCCTTACTTATTTTTTACCACCAGCGCTACTAAGAAGGCCGTTATAGATGCGTGCGCTTTATCTGTACAGGGTTTCTTTATCAAAGCAGGTACGCTCACCGCCCTTGAAAACACAATAAGGAAGATCGTTGAGTACTGGAAAGAATGTATTGCTCCGGGTGAGTTTGATTGATAATTTCGATTTCACAGCTCTCTGCTTTTCATTCCGATTTATATTAATTCAGTTCACGGAATTTCGTAAAATTTATTACTTTTAACCCATAAGCGGAAG
>CAIJNJ010000348.1 GCA_903821975.1 uncultured Bacteroidota bacterium | reverse complement strand
ACACTTTAGAAAACTGCTGTAGTTGCCCAGGCCTTCAGGCCGGGGTAATGAAAACACCATCATTCTCGGCTTTAGCCAAAATAAATAACATGGGGTAATTTACAAGTCTAATTGGTATTACACTAAAGTGGTATTTTTATTTTGGTCGTCGTAAGTATTTTGCAATCCATGAAGCATAGCATTTTATGGATAGCCATTGTATTGAACATTGCGATCTGCTCTTGCCGGAAAGACTCCTCCGGTAGCCGGGGATGTACAAACAGGCAGGCATATAACTATGACTCAACCGCCACAATTGATGACGGCACATGTATATGCCTAAGCAACGAATATAGCGGCCAATTTCTCGTGAAAACGTCGATATACAATCTGCTTAATTACCAGCCTGATTCCCTGAACTATGTTATTACCATGGCCCGACTTAGCCCGCTCAACAACATTATCACTTTATCCAATTTCCATAACCGCTCTAATTATACGGCAAGTTTCATAGTGAATGAAGGAGTCATTGTATTTCCCAAGCAGCAATTTTCTGACCCCGGTTTATATATACTGAGTGCTGCTGACGGGTCATACTATGGCACACCATATATTGATCCTGCTATTACTTTGATCGGCGATACACTGACATTCAGTTACGAATACCAGGAGGAAGTTGCCGGAACTACAGTATTAAAAGGTGCGTCTGCGGTCGGTGTCCGTATCCACTAATTCATAAAAACAGCGTATGAGACATTTCATAGCAGTAACCTTTTTATTTTTCTGCGTAGCTACTGCAAACGGGCAAATGTTCGCGGTACAGATCCTGCCACCGTTGGCATTCAACTATTGGGCGCGCGACTATACACAGGATCATCTCGGTACTTCAGTTGTAGGTGGAGATGTTTATATTCTTTTCCTGCGGAAGTTCACATTGCAAACCACTTTCTTTAGGAATTTCAAAGACATATTGGGAACATCCGCCCGCCCCAACCTGGTCAATAATGCATCGGATAGTATTAGCTATCCCCATAAAACGTTCATAGACAATGAAGTAATGCTCACATGGAATTTCTTTAGCACAAAGAAGAAAAAATCTAAGTCCGGAAGAGAAAGGAACCTCTGGAAAGCTGCCGGGCTTAGAGGCGGGTTTATCCAAAACAGGAGGGTGATGCCCGTATACACCCAACAATGGGAGAAATATTACGGGTATCATGGATGGTCCACCAGTGCCTATGGATATGACACTTTCCTTTACAAAGCCGGCACAACAAATTTGAGCACTTCTTCTTTTACCGCAGGGCTCTCTGCTAAAACAGCTTATAAGAAAGAAAAGACATTATATGCACTGAGAAGCCGCACAAAAGATCATAATACTATCAGCAACAATTACAGCGAATCAGGCTCAATTATGAGAAACATTTTGTGGGAAATGTACTTTGATATGCTTGGCACAACCGGGCTTAACTATGACAATTTTACTTTCAAAAGGGCTGTTGTAAGCGTAGATCCGGCGACTTTTGATAGGTTCGGGTGGAGAGTAGGCGTTCAAAGAATAGTGATGAATAATTTTGGCACCGGTTTCAAAATTGAGTTT
>CAIJNJ010000347.1 GCA_903821975.1 uncultured Bacteroidota bacterium | reverse complement strand
ATGCTCTTCAAGTATCAGTTCTGCTTTCTGCAAGGTAGTACCGGCTGCGGCGGTTACAAGCCTGTCCTTGGTCATTACCTCGCTCACCTTCTTTTTCATGATCTTCTCAAAGCGCAGGTCGCGGTTGGTGAGCATGCCCACCAGTATATTGTTATTATCCACGATCGGTATACCACCGATCTTGTTTTCCTTCATTATTTTCAGGGCATCCCCAACCGTTGCATCCGGTTTCAGCGTTATCGGGTCTAGGATAAGCCCGTTTTCCGAGCGTTTAACCTTGCGCACCTGCTCGCTCTGACGCTCTATGCTCATGTTCTTGTGGAGTATGCCTATACCGCCTTCGCGCGACAGTGCAATTGCCAGCGGGGCCTCGGTAACTGTATCCATGGCAGCAGATACCATGGGTATGTTTATCCGTATATCTTTGGTAAGGTTGGTAACGATACTTACTTCGCGGGGAAGGACTTCCGAGTAAGCCGGCATAAGGAGTACATCATCAAATGTGAGGCCCTCGCCGTAAAACTTAGATTTTATTGCCATGTGCAAAGATATATCCAAAACGGAAAATCTGCAAATCCGGATTCAGATTAGCCCTTATTAGCCTATAGATAACAATAATAATGCCCATTCGGGGCCATCAAATGCCCTGCTTTGCGTGCTTGACTTTTACACGCTACGATAACCGCGCCTTTGCGCCTTTGCGAGAAACTACTTGCGTACAGCCTTGATATTACTATGTGTTTCGCCATATGAAACCTCGATGTTATATACACCGCTTGCCAGTTTAGAAGCATCTATCACATCCGAATTCTGCTGGGTATGCACTACGCGCCCGCTGATGTCTGATACTCTTACCGTATAATTTGCAGGTTTTTGCTTTGAGAATTGCAGGTTCCAGCTATTATCGGTCGGGTTAGGATACAACCTTATGCCCGGCGCTGCCACCACAGGTTGAGTAACGCCCAATGCCGGTTTCTTTAATGGTGCTTCCCATACGCCACGGCCATAAGTTGCAGCCCTTACCTTGTAGTTGGCATAGTTAATGTTCAGGTCATCAACGATCACGTTTGGCAGACCTGTATTATACAATGTCCATCCTGTTTGTGCGGAATCCGTATAATAAACACCCATATCCGTACCCACAAATAATGCACCCGGTGTGCTGGTATCTATAGCGATGCAATCCGCAGGCAGGTTGGGCAGGTCCTGGCTGATGTTTGTCCATGTAGTACCGCCCGTCGTGCTCATAAACACTTTATTTCCCGCCGAATACCCCGATGTGGTCACAAACACGTGCATGGCATCAGTAGGGTCTACTGCGATACGTGATATAGCCACACTACCTGTTGGCAGTGAGCCGGTTACATTCGTCCATGTAGTACCGCCGGTGGTAGTACGGAAAATCTTTCCCTGGTCTGATGCATACAGCACCATGCTGTTTGATGCCGCAATGGCCAGGAAACTTGCTCCAGTACCGGGAAATAGATTGCTTGATATTTCATTGAATGTAGTTCCCTGGTCATAAGTGGCCCAGATGTGTTGCAGCCCAAAATAGATATTCATTGCATTGTTCGGGTCAAATACTACAGGTGCCGTCCAACTGCCGGTATCAGGGAGATTGTATATGTAGCTGAAACTGTTGCCACCGTCATACGACATGAAGAAGTTACCGTTTTGGTAAGAGGTAATTTGCAGGTAATCAAATACCGGGTCTATCGCGCAGGCCTCGCCATCGCCACCGGTTACCCATTTCCACGTAGTTCCGTTATAGGTAAGCGAGCCATTGTCCTGCAGCCCGCAAACAAGTGTATACGGATTTTGCTGCGAAGAGCTTATACGGTATATCTGCGATATCATCAGGCCGTTGGCAAGGTCTTTCCAGGTATGTCCGCCATTGCGTGTTACGGATATACCGCCATCGTCACCGGTGTATATAGTTGCCGGGTGCAACGGGTTTATTGCTATAGCATGGTTGTCCACATGTACGCTGCCATCTTCATCAAGGTGGCCCCATGTGGTACCTCCATCGGGCGACTTGGCCATGATCATGCCATAAGCAAGTATGTATAGAGAGTCTGTTGGAGATACAGCCAGTACACGATCATAGTAACCGTAAAAATTTGCAGTATCTGCAGGCGACGCTGTTGTATAAAATGTATTTCCGCCATCATGCGACCAGTTCAGGTTGTTACTTGCGTCCAGTACCCATACCGCAGTAGGTGATGCCGGTGACACCGCCAGGCTTGCCCTGTCATAGGCGGTATTGATACCCGGATAGGCAACATTCCAGGTTACACCTCCGTCATTTGATATGATCAGGTCCGAGTTATTTACTCCATATACCGTATCCGGGCAGCCGGGGTAGAAAGCAATACTGTATACATGGTCTGCACTATATACATGTGTCCATGTTGCCGCGGCATCAGTGGTCCTGTAAATGCCGGTTGTAGTAGCTGCAAGCAGCACATTAGGATTATGTGGGTTAATGAGCAGTTTCTGGATAATATCCCTGTTCGTTTGCATGAAGCTGAGCCCGGTGGTATCCCATGTATTGCCGCCATCAGTGCTTTTCATTACCCCTGCCGAATATAAGCCACCCCAGAAATCATTGTAACCATCAGATATGTACCCATATCCATCTCCCGTGGCTGCATAAAGTGTATCAGTGTGTACCGGGTTTACTGCAATATCTGCAACGCTTAAAGAGGGGAAGTTATCGGTGTTGGTAGTCCACGTAAGGCCACCGTCATGGCTGATATGTACGCCACCGCAAGCCGAGCCCACATATAGTGTGTTGGTATCCAATGGGTCTATCACGATACAGTCTATACGGCCGATGCCATTATTGTTGACCGGTATCTGTATCGGCCCTAATGGCTGCCATGGTACAACTGTGCTGGTTTTCCGGGATGTATTTGCTTTTTGTGCGGCAAATGCTTTTTTTGATTCGGTCACCAATATATCCGGTCGGGGCATATTGCCGCTAGGGTAGCAGCGCGGTTCCACAAAATTGAACCACCTGTTGAACCTTGTCAGGTCATTATCCTCACCATCCTTTTCTTTTTCATTCACATCATGCTTATCTGCAGGGTTGTGCAGCACATGGTACTGGAAGTTTCGCTTAATATCGTAGATATTCTCTTTTTTCGCAGTGTCCTTTACGGCTGGTGCCACAGGCGACTGGGCAAACAAAGCATGGCTTATGAAAAGGCAACAAATTGCCGGTAGCAAAGATAGACGCATATAATATGGATTGGATAACATAGCAAAAATACGGTATAAATCGCAGATTTGCTATGTCGTACGTATGTAATAAACCCTTGTTTTTGCTATATAGGTATCGGATATTCCAAAAATATCCAAACTAAACCATTGTGTTTATCCTTCATTTTATATATTTGTAGCAGAAGTTCAAAATCAAATATTGAGTATGCTATCCCGCTTCAGCGCTTTTCTTCTTGTATCGTTATTCCTGTTAAGTGCTCCTGCATCCTTTGCGGGCGACAATGATTACCTGCGACACACCAAGATATTCTTTCTTTGTTCTTTCAAAAGGGAGTGCACCAACTGTTCTGAGTGCAGTAAACAGCGGTATAATGTAAAGATCCAGAACAGGATGGATAAGAAGATCAAAAGCATTTCTTATACTTTTTATTCCTCGGTTTACAACAAACTACTTACAAAAGAAGCCCGTATCGAAGGTAATATGATCGATCCGCGCGCTATAGGTATCCTCTATATCTGTGTTCCTGAAGGACTGCACTGGTGTATCAGCGAGATAGACTATACAGACGGCACCTCTGAGAATTTCACCCTCCACGACAGAATGGAAAACTTCATCCAGGAGCCCGATGAGTGCGACTGTAACGACTAATTAATAAAGAAAACATTATCCCAATAAAAAAAAACGTCCGCATTCCGGACGTTTTTTTTATCATTCATTCATTCATTGAGCCATTTCGCAATTCAGCCATTAGGCTATTGAGCACTCATTGAGCCATTGAGCCATT